>CAMWZB010000186.1 GCA_947178655.1 uncultured Porphyromonadaceae bacterium | reverse complement strand
CACTCCCTTTAACCATACAATCAAACTTCCCATACGCTAAGAAACTGTTTAAATTTATATGATGCGGCTTTTAAACAGCGTCTGAATTCCTTAATGCAGATATAGAGCGGAGGCTGTGTCAAAATTGAAATGCACCCCAAAAGTTGAACACAAAACTTTTGGGGTGCAGTTCATTACGACACAGCCTCTTCTGCTTTTCTTACAGGCCGGACAGGCGAACCCTACGCACCGTGCCGCTGTCACGAAAAGCATACTGTATTCTACTCGTCAAGCAGGTCGGGACGGAGGCGGCGCGTGCGCTCAAGCGACTGCTCGTGGCGCCACTCCTCGATGCGTGCCTGATGACCTGAGAGAAGGATATCCGGAACACCCCAGCCCTTATATACGGCCGGGCGCGTGTAGACCGGAGGTTCGAGAAGATTGTCCTGAAAAGAGTCCGAAAGGGCACTCTGCTCGTCGCCTATGGCTCCGGGGATGAGCCTGACGATGGCGTCAGTGATGATCACAGCCGGAAGCTCGCCACCGGTCAGGACATAGTCGCCCACTGATATCTCGCGAGTGATGAGATGCTCGCGGATGCGGTAGTCTATGCCTTTATAGTGGCCACAGAGGATAATAATGTTGTTCAGCATAGACATACTGTTGGCCATCCGCTGATTGAACACCTCGCCGTCAGGAGCCGTGAAGATGACCTCGTCATAGTCACGTCTGGCCTTGAGCGCCTCGATACAGCGGTCTACAGGCTCTACCTGAATCACCATACCTGCATCACCGCCGAAAGGATAGTCATCGACTTTGCGATAGCGGTTAGTGGTGTAGTCGCGGAGATTGTGCACCTCCACTTCGACGAGTCCCTTGTCGCGGGCACGCTTTATAATCGAGCAGTTCAGCGGCGACTCGAGCATCTCGGGAAGGACGGTGAGTATATCTATATGCATAAGAATATTTTTCTTTCAGAAATAATTCGTAAATTCGCGACTGCAAAGTTAATCATTTTTTCTCAACCGACGAGCAGCGGCACAACATTCGACACGCCGCATCGGTTATATCTCTGAGATGAAAAATAAGCGATTCAACATATCCGTCCTCGCAGCATTGCTGCTGTGCATGGCCTCATGCGGTCATTCCACTCCGAGCTACGATGCAGAACTCTGCCAGAAGCTGGCCGAGCAAATCGACCGGCACCAGCAACTCACTCAGGATGACTACAGTGCCATGATAGGTCAGGACATAGCTATCCTCCGGTATCTCATCGACAAGAACAAGGCCGTGGCGGCAAGCTCCGAGGCCGAACGCTCTGCCGAATGGAACCGGCTCGTCCATGACCCGGAGTATCTGGAACGGTTCGGCTACCTGTTCACCATAGGATCGGCTCTGTATCAGGCCGACACCGACGGACTGCTCGATGACGCCAATAAGAAAGCCTACTCCGAGATAGGCCGGTACAACAGCGAACTCGCACGCTACAACCGCCGCTGACCACAGAATCACACCGAGACTTGATGGACCCAAAAGAATTCGCAGCCGAAGTACTCTTAGCACTCCCGTACCGGGCCAACGACCAGCAGGTGCAGGTAGTGGCGGCGCTCGCACGCTTCTGCTCGCCCGAAGCACGGCCTGAAAGCGTGTTCATACTCAATGGCTACGCCGGCACAGGCAAGACTTCGCTCACCGGCGCGCTGGTGCGGACACTGGGGATGTACAAGCGAGAGGCGGTGCTTCTGGCTCCCACAGGACGCGCGGCCAAGGTGTTCAGCGCCAATTCCGCCGGACATCCGGCCTTCACCATCCACCGCAAGATATACCGCCACAATCCCGGAGCTGCCCCGGGCGTATACTCTCCCCCCCTGCCTGCCGAGAACCGCTACAAAGATGCCGTGTTCATCGTCGATGAAGCGTCGATGATAGCCGGACAGGACGGCGACAGCTCCAATCTGCTCGAAGACCTCATCACTTACGTCTACGCCGGCGACAACTGCCGACTGATACTGATAGGCGACACGGCACAGCTGCCCCCGGTGGGCAACGAGCGCTCTGTGGCCATGGAGCCTGAAGTGCTGCGGCGCCTCGGCCTTAAAGTGACACGCGCCACACTGACCGAGACGGCACGTCAGGCCGCAGACTCAGGCATCCTCTACAACGCCACACGCCTGCGACGCGCCATGACGCGCATAGCCTCGCAGCCTGAGGGAGCACCCCTGCCGATTCCGAAACTCCGCACGGCCGGATTCGATGACGTGACCATAGTCGAAGGAGAGGACCTGCCCGAAATGATATCCAAAGCCTATGGCAGCTCTGCCGACGATGTCTCCGACACCATACTCATCACACGCAGCAATCGCCGCGCCACCGAGTACAACACCGGAATCCGTACTGAAGTACTCTACCGGGAAGAAGAACTTACCCCGGGCGACCTCCTCATCGTGGCCCGCAACCACTACTTCACAAAGAAAGTCAAGGGTCTTGACTTCGTAGCCAATGGCGACATCCTGTGCGTGCGCCGCGTGATAGGCACCGAAGTGCGCTACGGCATACGCTTCGCCGACGTCGAGCTGGAACTTTCGGCAGCCGGAGGCGCCGCAGCATGCCCGACAGACGGAGATGACGCCGAAACACCGGCGTTCACCGCTAAAATCATACTCGACACTCTCGCCGACCCCGAGCCCACCATGTCGCGTGAGATGTGGAATAATCTGTACTACAGCGTCCTTGGCGACAATGAGCGCTACGGCCACATCCCCGTCGACGACCGACTGAAGAGTCTGCGCACCGACCCGTACTGGAACGCCCTGCTGGTGAAGTATGCCTACGCCGTCACATGCCACAAGGCCCAGGGCGGCCAGTGGAACAACGTGTTCGTAGACCTGTCATACATTCCCGACGATGCCCTGGGCATGAGCCTGTACCGCTGGCTATACACCGCCGTGACCCGCGCCCGCAAGCATCTCTACCTCATATCACCCCCCGGGGCCCTGCTTTCGACCACCGACAACGCCGCCCGACAGCAGTATTGACGGAGCAAAAACGATGCAAAGTAAAAAATTTTTATGTAACTTCGCGGATGCAATCAACCCGGGTTGCCCTTAATATCTGAATAATGAAACCGAAATACAACATAGCGGTCGCCGGAACAGGCTACGTAGGACTGAGTATAGCAACGCTTCTGGCCCAGCACAACCACGTCACGGCTGTCGACATAGTCCCCGAAAAGGTCGAGCTCATCAACCGACGCCGTTCTCCCATTCAGGACGAATACATAGAGAAGTACCTTGCCGAGAAGGAACTTGACCTGACGGCCACCCTCGATGC
>CAMWZB010000185.1 GCA_947178655.1 uncultured Porphyromonadaceae bacterium | reverse complement strand
AAGAAATCTAAGGCCACGCGAGGTGTTATATTTCTAAATAATACATATTATTCAGTCATATGGCACAATCAAATAAATCCGCAGGGTTCTGGACATGGCTGTTCATCGCACTCATCGTAGCAGCCATTGCCATCGGTACACTTTATTATATAGGATGGTTCGACTCCAACACTCATGTCGACTCACTCAATGGCGACAACGTCGAGCAGCAGTATACCATCACAGATGCTGACGCCACAGCCCCGGGTGAAGCCGACTGGCAGAATGCCGACCATCAGACTCTTCGAGAGGAAATCACCGAACCCGAAGCCGAAACTCAGACACCTCCGTCCGGCGAAACTCCCGAAGCACGACAGTAACAAAACTCAAGTCACTTGAAAAAGATATTTCTGATTCCGGCAACATTACTTCTGCTCCTTGGTGCATGCACTACAGGGAGCGGAAGTGCCATGCCTGATGTAGAGACCGCAGAAATGGCCTATGACAACGGGCGCTACACCACGGCCCGCACAATCTGCGACAGTATCGTCAACAGCGCCGGGTTCGACTCACTCGGAGTGGACAGGCTCTGTCGTCTCGCTCTCCTGTACTCTCGTCTTTCCGAACAGCACGGAGATGAGGAAGCCAACACCGCACAGGCCACCCACTGTCTTGAAGTGGCCATGAGCGTCAACGCAGACTCCACTCTGATGTTCATGTCCGGAGCCCCCGTAGAGGAGCAGGCCCGGCTCGCGCTCATTTCGGCCATCAATGAAGGCCGGAAGACTCCGATCCGCCCCGACACCATCGATTACGAACCTTGATAGATCCGTCACTCACGATGCAAGAACAAAGCAATTGGCTGGACAGCCTCGCCGCACTTCGCGGCACCATGGGCGACGTTCCGGCTGACGAGACATCCTCAGACAACTGCGACAATCCGCCTGTCAAATCCGAACAGAACCGTTGTCCCAGACTCGATATCATCCTCGAGCGCAAGGGGCGTGCCGGCAAATCCGCGACCATCGTTTCAGGCTTCACCTTATCCGACGAAGCCGTGAGCGACCTCGCATCGCGCATGAAGCGCGCACTCGGCACCGGAGGCTCGGCCCGCGGAGGCGAAATCCTCGTGCAGGGCGACCGTCGCAAAGACGTCCTCGAATTCCTCACATCCAACGGCTACAAAGCACGAATCATCTGATGAAAATCGACGACATCCGAAGTCTTGTCATGCCTTCCGCCAGAAGCAAGGCCGTCAATACTCTATGCGCCAAAGGCGGTACTCTGACAGGGCTTGCAGGCTCATCAGCGGCAATCGTTCTGGCAGCTATACGCTCGCAGCATCCGGTCATTGTGATCGGCGACAATCAAGACGACGCCGGCTACCTTTACTTTGATCTCTGCCGTATAGCAGGCGAGGAATTTGTAGCCATGCTTCCGTCAGGATTCAAACGCGACATCAAGTACGGACAGCCCGACCCTCCCAGCCAGATTCTCCGCACAGAGACCCTTTCGCGTATATCCGCACAGAGCTCACTGAAGTTCGTCGTCACATATCCTGAGGCAGTGGCCGAGTGTGTCGCTTCGCGTCAGGATATCAGCAGCCACACACTATCGCTGGTCAAAGACTCCGCTTCCGACATGCGGAAAGTGGAAAAATGGCTTCAGGACAACGGATTCAAGGAAGTGGACTTCGTGTACGAGCCGGGCCAGTATGCCGTCCGTGGATCAATCTTCGATATATTCGGATACTCGGCCGAACTGCCCGTCCGCCTTGATTTCTTCGGCGACGAGATTGACTCGATACGCTCTTTCAACGTCGAGACACAGCTCTCGGAGCAACGCCTTGACAGGGTCGACATCACGGCCAACGTCAGCCACACCACTAACCAGCAGTCGCTACTCGACTTTATAAGCCCCGAATCCGTCATAGCCCTTCGCAACGAGCAGTACACTGTCGAGAGGCTGCACGCCATATCCGCAGCCGGAATATCGGCGATAACTCTCCTGACTGAAGACGGCGACCCCGACGCCGTCGAACTTGTGGTCAATCCCGACGAGTTCGCCTCGCGGCTCGAGTCATTCGTCCGCATAGGCTTCACAGCCTCCAGACCGGGAGAGGACGGAACTCCGGCACGGTCCAAAGCACGGTCAACGATAGCTTTCGACTGCACTCCGCAGGGCATATACCATAAGAATTTCGACATCATAGCCGATTCTTTCACGCGGTTCATATCAGAGGGCTACCGGCTCTGCATACTCTCCGACAACCCCAAGCAGTTCGATCGTCTGCGCGAAATATTCGCCGACCGCGGCGACCGCATAGAGTTCGAATCAGTCGACGGCACACTCCACGAAGGAGTCGTAGACCACACCGCCAAGGTGTGCGTATTCACCGACCATCAGATATTCGACAGATTCCACAAATACACCCTCAAGAGTGACCGCGCCCGTTCCGGAAAACTCGCTCTTTCCCTGCGTGAACTCGGACAACTCGAGCCCGGAGACTACGTAGTACATCTCGACCACGGAGTCGGACGCTTCGCCGGGCTTCTCCGCACCAACATCAACGGCAAAATGCAGGAAGTCATAAAACTGGTGTATCAGAACGACGACGTTCTGTTCGTGTCGATTCACTCCCTGCACAAACTTGCCAAATACCGCGGGAAAGAAGGCGTACCGCCGAAAATCAACCGTATAGGAACGAGCGCATGGCAGCGCATGAAAGAGCGCACCAAGAGCAAGCTCAAGGACATAGCCCGTGACCTGATACAGCTCTACGCTGCCCGGCGCCGCGAAAAAGGCTTCGCCTTCTCTCCCGACACCTACCTCCAGCAGGAACTCGAGGCTTCGTTCATCTACGAGGACACCCCCGATCAGCTCACTGCCACCCAGGCCGTCAAGGCCGACATGGAGCGCGAACAGCCTATGGACCGCCTCATATGCGGCGACGTGGGCTTCGGGAAAACCGAAATTGCCGTCAGGGCAGCCTTCAAAGCAGCCACCGATGGCAAGCAGGCCGCCGTGCTTGTGCCCACGACTGTACTCGCATATCAGCACTACAATACATTCCGCGAGCGCCTCAAGGACTTTCCGGTCAGAGTCGAATACCTGTCGCGCGCACGTTCGGCCAAGGACACCAAGACGATACTCGATGACCTTGCCAACGGCAAAATAGACATCATCATCGGAACCCACAAGCTCATCGGCAAGACTGTGAAGTTCAAGGATCTCGGGCTTCTCATAGTCGACGAGGAGCAGAAGTTCGGCGTGGCTGTCAAAGAACGTCTGCGCCAGCTCAAGGTCAACATCGACACCCTCACCATGAGCGC
>CAMWZB010000184.1 GCA_947178655.1 uncultured Porphyromonadaceae bacterium | reverse complement strand
ATCTACGTCTTGGGCATGAATAATAAAACTGCTTTCTATTCCGACTTCAAGAATATATACTGAGTGACGACGAAAGTTTACCGCGATTCGAAATCAGGACCGCACGACTGATACGGAATCAGCCTGATACTGAAAAAACTAAATATCAATCACATAAATATTTTCTTATGAACCATATCAAAAGATTTGCGTCCGTATTGGCTGCCGGCGCGTTGTCTTTGAGCGCGTTTGCCGTCGACAATCCGGTGGACTACGTCAACCCTTTGATGGGAACGGACTCCAAATTCGCATTATCTAACGGCAACACAGTGCCTTCAATTGCTCTTCCGTGGGGAATGAACCAGTGGATACCGCAGACCGGACGCAACGGCGACGGGTGGTCGTACACCTACGGAAGCGATAAAATCCGCGGCTTCAAACAGACGCATCGTCCGAGCCCATGGATCAACGACTTCGGTGAGATGTCGCTTATGCCTATGAGCGGAGGTCTCAAAATCAGCGACGAAGACCGAGCGTGCTGGTTCTCGCATAAAGCCGAGGAAGCTCATCCCTATTATTATAAAGTGTACTTGTCGGAATATGACGTCACTACGGAAATTGCTCCGACCGACCGTTGCGCATATTTTCGTTTCACATTCCCGAAAGCTGATGATTCTTACGTGGTAGTCGATGCCTTCGACCGTGCTTCGTGGGTTAAGGTTCTTCCCGACGAAAACACTGTTGTGGGATATTCCACACGCAACAGCGGCGGTGTCACTTCCAACTACCGCAATTTCTTTGTCATTCAGTTTGCCAAGCCTTTTGCTGATGCCCGTGTATGGGAAAAATATGTGATACGCAATGGCAAGAAGGAAGTTGGCGGCGAACATGCCGGCGCTGCAATCGGTTTCAAAACCGCGAAAGGCGAGAAAATCTGTGCTAAGGTAGCAACGTCATTTGTAAGTCTTGATCAGGCTTACCAGAATCTCAAGGAACTCGACGGAAAGGACTTTGAGCAGACAAAGGATGAAGCGAAGGCGCAGTGGAACAAGATACTCGGCGCAATCGACGTAGAAAGCGACAATGTTGACGACCTTCGTACCTTCTATTCTTGCCTGTACCGCACAGTTCTCTTCCCGCACAAAATGCACGAAGTGACGGCAGACGGCAAGACGGTACACTACAGCCCGAATAACGGACGGATAGAAGAGGGTTATCTCTACACCGGCACCGGTTTCTGGGACACATTCCGAGCTTTGTTCCCTCTTGTGAATCTCATGTGGCCGGAAGAAGCTGCAAAAATCGAAGACGGCTGGCTCAATTTCTATCGTGAAAGCGGGTTATATCCCGAATGGTCGAGCCCGGGTCACCGTGGCTGTATGGTAGGTAACAACTCTGCGTCTGTTGTCGCTGACGCAATGATGAAAGGCCTTTGCACTCCCGGCACGGAGGTGGAATTGTACGAAGGCATGCTTGCCGGAGCAAACTCGGTGCATCCGCAGGTAGCGTCATCAGGTCGTCTTGGCTTCGAGGCATATAACGAACTCGGCTATGTGCCCTGCGACATCAACATCCGCGAAAGTGTGGCACGAACCCTTGAATATGCTTACGATGACTGGTGTATATGGCAGGCCGCCAAGAAGCTGGGTCGCCCTCAGTCCGAAATTGACCTCTACCGCCAACGTGCCGGTAATTATGCGAATGTCTTCAGCTCCGCCGATGGTCTGATGCGAGGCCGCAAGAAGGACGGAAGCTGGAATCCTGACTTCAGCCCGGTAGGGTGGGGCGGTGATTTCACTGAAGGTTGTTCTCTCCATTATACATGGTCGGTATTCCATGATATACAGGGGCTGATAAGCCTTATGGGCGGCAAAAAGGCTTTCGTTGCCCAGCTTGATGAAGTTTTCGACATGCCTCCTGTCTTCAATCCCGCAAACTATGGCGGCGTAATCCATGAGATGCGGGAAATGCAGATTGCAGGAATGGGCAACTACGCGCATGGCAACCAGCCCATTCAGCACATGATTTATCTCTATAACTATGCAGGCGAGCCTTGGAAAGCACAGTACTGGACACATCAGACCATGAAGCGGCTCTACCATTCCGGTCCCGATGGATATTGCGGTGACGAAGACAATGGACAGACATCCGCATGGTATGTGTTCTCTGCGCTCGGTTTCTATCCTGTATGCCCGGCGTCCGGTCAATATGTCCTTGGCTCACCGCTGTTCTCCAAGGCTACCATATCGCTTGCCAACGGAAAGAAAATCGAGATTACGGCAAACGGTCCATCTGCTGAAAAGTGCTATATTAAGTCGCTAAAGTTCAACGGCAAGAACTACAATCACAATTACTTCAATTATGCCGACCTTCTCAAAGGTGCCAGACTGAAGTATGAGATGTCTGATGCACCTGTGAAGACACGAGGCATCCGTCCCGAAGACGTTCCCTATTCGATGACTAACGATCTCTGATAAAATCAGACAGCCTGGAGATTTCTATTCAAAAAAATCTCCAGGCCATTCATTTAGTGCTATCATGCGACAATAACGGTGCTAAATAACGACACTTTTGCCGGTGTCTTAAAATAGATGCTATTTTGTCATTGTTTGTTAACGCTTTTTGCCTCGGTGTTAAATAATTTTGACCCGTCATGACTCAAAATCAAAAAACTAAACCGTTTTTATCCGACACCATGAATAAATTTAAAACCATCATCCCGACCCTGCTCCTATTCTCCATCACTGCTTATGGAGATGCGGATACCAAGACCCTGTTCTTTATATCGGATAGTCATCTGGACACTCAGTGGAACTGGGATGTGAAGACCACCATCGACGAGTATGTGCGCAATACTATGGTAGACAATTTCCGCCTGTTCGAGAAGTATCCCGCTTTCATGCTTAATTTCGAAGGTGCTATCCGCTACAAATGGATGAAAGAGTACTACCCGGCTCAGTATGAGACGTTGAAGAAGTACATCGCGTCGGGGCAGTGGCATGTGTCGGGCTGCGGAGTGGATGCAAACGACGTGATGGTGTCGTCGGCTGAATCGATAATGCGTAACTGGCTTTACGGCAATACATTTTATATGCAGGAGTTCGGCGTACGTGGCGGTTATGACGTCATGTTGCCGGATTGTTTCGGCTTCTCCTACGCGCTCCCTTCGCTTGCCAGTCATTGCGGAATGAAAGGATTCCACACAGCCAAATTAGGCTGGGGTAGCGCTCAGTACGACAGACTGCCTTCCTGGGGCATCTGGCAGGGCGTGGACGGAAGCCGTATCTATGCAATATATAAGACACATGCCTACGATTCGCATGAGGAGTATAACAAAGATAATTCGCATGAAAGCT
>CAMWZB010000183.1 GCA_947178655.1 uncultured Porphyromonadaceae bacterium | reverse complement strand
CGACAGCGTAAATGGTGATGCGCCGGTAGTGTTTCAGAAGAGCATCGGCATCGAAGGTCAGAGGCGGACACGACCATCTGCGGCCATAGGCCGGACAGGCGCGGCAGCAGGCCTCGAAGCGTGGCGCATCGCGGTAGTCTTTGATATACTCTGGCAGGCCGATATCGGCAGAGAGGGTTCCGGGAATCATAAAAGTATGTTTTTCAGCAAAATTACAGTTTTTATATCTTCGCCTAAAAAATTTTTTTAAAAAAATATGTTGGAAGTGTAATAAAACCTTTTTTAGCGCGTCATATAAATAAACGTAAAAACCACTGAACAATTCATGCTATCTACAATCAGTCGTTATGATAAAACTTAGGAATCTGAACAAAACGTATCCCGGCATCGTGCCATTGCACGTGCTGCGCGACATCGACCTCGATATCGCGCGTGGCGAACTGGTCTCCATCATGGGTGCATCAGGCTCGGGAAAGTCGACGCTGCTGAACATTCTCGGCATCCTCGACAACTATGACAGCGGCGAGTACTATCTTGACGGTGTCCTCATCAAGGACCTGGGCGAAAACCGCGCCGCCGAACTGCGCAACCGTATGATAGGATTCGTGTTCCAGTCGTTCAATCTCATCAGCTACAAAAACGCCCTTGAGAATGTGGCGCTTCCGCTGTTCTATCAGGGAGTGAGCCGCCGCAAGCGCAATGCCCTGGCTATGGCCCAGCTTGAGCGAATGGGGCTGGCCGACCGCGCACACCATCTTCCCGGTGAGCTCTCGGGCGGTCAGAAGCAACGTGTGGCCATAGCTCGCGCGCTGGTGACGAATCCGTCGATAATACTTGCCGACGAACCTACGGGCGCGCTTGACTCGCACACTTCGCGCGAGGTCATCGAGGTATTTCGCAAACTCAACGCCGAGGGCATGACCATAGTCATCGTCACCCACGACCCCGGGGTCGGAGAGGCGACAAACCGTATAATCCGTATCGTCGACGGACAGATTGTGAACGACAATGTTTGACCTCTTCCGCGAAATAGCGCAGAGCATGCGCAACAACAAACTTCGCACTGCTCTTACGGGCGTGGCTGTGGCCTGGGGCATATTCATGCTCATACTGCTTCTGGGCGCCGCCAGAGGACTGATTAACGCCCAGAATGACAGGTTTTCGAGAATGGCCTTCAATACCATCACGTTCTACAACGGCCGCACCGGCATGCCTTATAAGGGCTATCCCGAGAACCGTCTGATTAACTTCAAGGAGTCCGATATTCATCCCGTCAAGAAGGAGATATCCAACGTGAGCGATGTGGAAGTCAACGGGTGGGTCGACACCGTCGTCATCACCACTATAAAAGGAGCCATATCGCGCGGCTTCAATGCCGTCTATCCTAAAGCCGTTGCGGACCAGCGGCTGAAAATCGTGGCAGGACGGTTCATAAATGACCGCGATATAGCCGAGTGCCGCCGCTCCATGGTGATATACAGAGGTTATGCCGACGAGCACTTCGGCAGCCCGGAGCAAGCCATAGGGCGCACGGTGAAGTGCTGGGATCTGGCCTGGACTATTGTCGGCGTGTACGACGACCCCTGGCGTAAAGAAACCTATGCGCCCTATACAACTTATAAAGCGCTGACCGGATTCAACGACGAGGCGTACCGGTTGACCGTATATGTCGATGGTCTGAAGACCGAAGAGGACGCCACGCTGGCCGAGGACAGCATACGTGCCAAACTCGCCGAACTACATGAATTCCATCCGCAGGACCGTCGTGCCGTGTGGGGCTGGAATCAATTCAAGAGCTATCTGAGCCAGACCAAGGCGATGACTATGCTTAATCTGGGCGTGTGGGTCATCGGCATATTCACCCTTCTGTCAGGCATAGTTGGTGTGAGCAACATCATGTTTGTCAGTGTCCGTGAGCGCACACATGAAATCGGCATACGACGCGCCATCGGCGCCAAGCCACGCAGCATACTTGTGCAGATACTTGCCGAGAGCGTGGCTGTCACGGCGCTGTTCGGCTACATAGGAGTGTGCCTCGGCATGGTGTCTCTTCAGATACTCGACTACTTCGTGGGCGACAGCTCTGATTTCCTCAATCCTACCGTCGACATCTCAATAGCCATTCAGGTGACTGTGGCTCTGATTATAGCCGGAGCCATAGCAGGACTGTTCCCGGCTCTCAAAGCAATCAAAGTGAAACCCGTAGAAGCACTCCGTGACGAATGAAACTGACACTCTTCGACATCGAAAACTGGCGTGAGATAGGGGCGACACTCGCCCGAAACAAGACACGCACACTGATGACTGCGTTCGGCATATTCTGGGGCACGGCCATGCTGGCCATGCTCTGGGGAGGCTCCCAGGGCTTCCGCGGATACATGAGCCGCACCTTCGCCGGACTGTCGACAAATATGGGCGTGGCCTTTCCCAATCAGCGCACCATATCGTACAAAGGCTTTAACAAAGGCTCGGGCTGGTCGATGACCACCGATGACGTCGAGGCCATACGCATCACGGCTCCGGCCATAGACAAACTCTCCGGTGTGATTCAGAACTGGAGCGTGGCATCTCACGCCGACCGCTCCTCTCGCGGCGCTATCGTCGGGGTGGATGCGGATTACCGCGACATCGCGATGCCTGTACTTGATAAAGGCCGCTATATCAACAGCTCTGACGTGGCTGCCGCCCGTAAGGTTGTCGTCGTCGGGCGTAACCGCGCGGTGGACCTTTTTGGTGCGGAGGACCCAATCGGGCAGTACGTGAGCATCAATGGCGTCAACTTCCTCTGTGTGGGGGTGATGTCGCAGCTCGGTGAGGCCTCGGTGATGGGACGTCTCGACGATTCGTTCCATGTGCCTTCGTCGATAGCCCGGGTCATGTACAACGCGGGCAACAGAATCGACGCGATACTGTTCACTTCACCTCCCGGACGCCGTCCGTCAGAGAACCGCGACGCCATGCAGCGTGTGGTGTCGCGCAACCACTCGATATCGCCTGCCGATAAAGACGCAATCTGGTTCTCCGATATTTCGGAAACCTTCGAGATGATAGAGAAACTCTTCACGGGTATCTCGCTGCTGGCCCTTTTTGTGGGTGCCGGAACGCTCATGTCGGGTGTCATCGGAGTCGGCAACATAATGTGGATAGTAGTCAAGGAGCGGACCCAGGAATTTGGCATACGCCGCGCCATCGGTGCCAAGCCGATTGACATCACTGTGCAGGTGCTGTCCGAGAGCATCCTTCTGACTCTGGTAGCCGGCACCGCAGGAGTCTGTTTTGCAGCCATCGTGCTGGGCATAGCAGACAAGGTGACCTTTGACCCTGTCATGGGCAACGC
>CAMWZB010000182.1 GCA_947178655.1 uncultured Porphyromonadaceae bacterium | reverse complement strand
CATGTGGTAGGTATGTCCGCGGTAGAGTTTATAGTTGCCGTATACCTGAGCGGTGAAACCGCCATTCTCGCTGCGCTTGAACCACGACATACTCTTGATGACGGCCTGATCGGGAGATTCGGGATTCATGTCTTCAATCTCATATGTGAGATAGAGTTCGGGGTAAGTGTCATCGTAATTGGTCGCGATGTCGATGATCATACCCGAGCTGATGGTCTGGATAAGCGAACCGGCCTTGGGATCGGAATAAGTGATGACGAAGGCGTCGTAGGTGGCCATAACGTCGATGTTGTGGTCATAGCCGTCAGCACACGACAGGTCGGCGAGAGTGAGTGTGACACCCTTCTTTCCTTTGGCTTCCTGAGGAATGTCGAATGTAAAGGTGGCCTCCTGACCGTCTGACGAAGCGTCGCTCACTACTGCATCAGCTTTGCTGACGATAGCGGAGCCGCCCTCCCAGGCGAACTTGAATCCGGTGAAACTGATGGATTTCAAGGGCGAGAGATACACCGAAACCTTGTCAACACCACTGAGAGATGAGCCGTTGGCAGGTTCGAACTCTGAAACGATGTTGACGCGTTCGAGTTCTTTGTAGGCCGGACCCCAGGAGTACGAACCGATAGTACCCTGGCCTTCGCTTGCCACGGGATTGCCGTACTTGTCGACAACACCGAACATGCGGAGATCCACCGTGGGGTATACGGCATCGGCATAGAGAGGCGTCATAGTGGCAGGTGTACGGAGCTTTCCTGTGAGGTCAGCGATAAGAGTGTGCTTGTCCTCGGAGAGTGTGGGGGTGATGACCTCGTAGTAGAACTCGCCATCGGCTCCTTCTACGTTGCCCCACCCGAATGTGCATGCAGTATTGTCGGTGATAGAAAGTTCGCCGTCGAAAGTGAGCTTAAGCATGCCCGCGGGGTCGCCGGGTGCGAAATAAGAGTATATCGTCTGGGGAACTTCCTGCTTGATGCAACGCACGGGGACAGAACCGCATAAGAAATTAAACGTAAAGTCCTTGCCTTCGCCGGCAGAATCGGAAGCCGGCTTGACATCTTTGAGAGTCAGCACGACAGGGTCGCCGGGTTTCACAACGCCTGACTCGATATAGGACTTTAGAAATGTGAAAACACCGACGGTGGCGATGTTGGTGTTTTTGTTGTAAGCCAAAGGCAGCTCGGCTGACACGGTGCCGCATGTGATGCCGGCTTCAGTGCCAATGATTACGTCCTGGTTGAACTTGACCTGGAAGCTGGAGTAGTTGGCAAAGTTAAAGGATTCACCTTCGTCAGGAATGGTGTATATGATATCAAGAGGCTGGGCGGCCACACCTTCCATGAAGAAAGTGACATCATTTCCGCTCATGACAAATGACGAGTAAAGGTAGTAAGTCGTACCGCCTTCTACCTGATAGGAAAACTTCTGACGGTTGCTGTCATAACCAAGGTAGGTCCTCGAAAGTTCATTCGTGTAGTCAGCATCGAGGTAAAGACTGATGTCAGCGCCTCCGAGTTTTATCAGAGTGCCTGATGACGGGGCTGTGAGCGTACCGAACAACTTGCCCATAGGAGTTGCGTAGGTCTTGCCGATTTCGACCTCTCCGAGGTCTGTGTCAGCAGCCTGAGCTGTAGCAACGCCACATACAAGAGCAAGTACGAGCATCCACAGGCCTGCGAAGCCTTGTGCGCATAAAGTAAATTGCTTTTTCATTGTGTTGGGTTTAGATTAATAAATATGTGAATAGACGTTTTTTTCTTTTCTTGAGTGGTTGTGTCAAATTGCGGATTCCGGGCCTGTCTGCCGGATATCGCAATTCAACACAACCTCTAAAATAACCGATTTCAGCGGATGATGAACTTCGAAGTAGCCACGGCACCGCTGTCCGCAGTAGCACGGACTATGACGAGACCGGTGTAGCCCTCGAGATTGAGAACGGCGACATCTCCGGTTGCACTCGCCAGAAGCCGGCCATCCACGGTGTAGGCCTCAGCAGTGACGGCCCCCTCTGCTGCGCGGGCCACAATAGCGGAGCCGTCGCATACGATGACGGGGGCTCCGTCAGCACCGCCTGCCACAGGAGCGGAAACTCCGGACTCATCCACAGTGGAGCCGTCGATGCGGCAGCGGTTGGCGTTGAGGATGCGGAGCGTGCCCGAATCGATGAGCATGAGTGTCACTTCGCAGTTGGCGGGGTTCGAGACTGTCGACGGAAGGTTGAACGAGAGATTTCCCGTATATGTCTCGCCGGCCTTCATCTGAGCGGGCACAAGACCTCCGGTACCTGCAAATGTAGTGCCGTATGATCCGCGGCCCACGTCATCGAGGCTATAGGGATATACCAGCGACGAGCCGTAGATACCACCTTTGCCCCACTCGCCGAGATCAGGATCCTCGACATTGGCAACGTTGTTGACCTGATATGTCTCACAACCGTTCTCAGTGATGACTGCGAAAATATTGACCGGTGTATTGGTCTTGTTGAGAGCCGAGCGCACGCTGAAGTCGACGGATATGGCCTTGGTGGCCTCATCGTACTTGGATATGAAGTCGATATCGGCATCAGTGGGAGTGGCGAGTTCGTCACGGAACACGTCGAGCCACGTGACGATATCCTCTCCTGTCTGACTATCCTTGTACCCTGCGCCTGACAGCATGTAGTCGCCATCGTTGTTCACCATGGGGAAAACGATATCGCCGCGGTTGATTCGGGCAGACGGAGCGGCCGACAGACCGAGGAAGTTGGTGTATGAACCCATACCCGTGCCGAGGGGATCGCTCTGATAGGTACGGAGCACTACCGGAAGGAGTTTGCCGGGGTAGAGTTTCTCTATATTTTCGATGGCATTGAGGCCCAGGGGACAGTTGGCGCATTCGGCTCCCGAAATCTCTTCAAGGACTACGCGACGTGAAGGCTCGAATGAGAGGTTGCGCACCTCTCCGCGGAGAGTGGAAGTGTCGTCGCCGAGAGTGATATCGACAGAGAAGGGATTGACTTCACCCGGCAGCAGCGGCAGAGGCGTGTCGAAGGCGAAATTATAGACCGACGAGCAGACGAGGTTGAGCCCCGACTCTTCGATGCGGTCAATCTCCGTTCCGGCGGCATCGCGGAGAACGAGAGATATGGAGCGATACTTCTCTACCTCGGAAGCAATGACGATGGAGCCTTTGATGGCGATGTTCTCGCGACGTACCACACGGTCACTGTTGCTGAACGACGCGAGGAACTTGAGGTCGTGCACGACGTTGATATTGTCCACGAATACGGCACTGCCGTCAGTATTCTGGGTGACAACGGCTATGGATAAGTCGCGGCCCGCAGATTTCTCCAGAGACACAGTAGAGGTGA
>CAMWZB010000181.1 GCA_947178655.1 uncultured Porphyromonadaceae bacterium | reverse complement strand
ATCCCTTACTACATCCTCGTGGACCGCTCCGGCAAAGCCGTCGGACATCCTGATTTCCGTGAACACAAAAAGCTCATCGAAGGCATAAAGGCAGCGCTCTGAGGCTGCGATGTGCATGATATGATTTATTCATGAAAACCGGAATTCTGGTTCGCGCCGGAAGTTCCGGTTTTTTCGTACCTTTGTGGCTGTAATACTAAACATGCAATAGATATGAATATATTTGGAAGACTGCTGGCCTCGGCCGTGATTGCTCTCGCTCCGCTTTCGGCAGGAGCACTCGAACCATTCATCGAAGTGACCGGATCGGCCACGGTCAATATCGTCCCCGACTGCATCACCATCGAGATTGGTATGGAGGAGTACTACAAGCCGTCGGCAGGGGGCGACAGCACTATTGTCAGGCTTTCTGAGATTGAGAAGAGCGTCCGCCGCACTCTGAAGTCGTCCGGTGTGGCCGATTCGCAAGTCGTGGTGGCCGATATGGGCAATTACAGGGACCGCGGTGTGTCCGACCGTATTATGATGGCCAAACGGCTTTCGGCCACGGTCTCCGATTTCGCACAGATAGAGCGCATCTCAGAGAGCCTCGAGCGCCGCGGTATCACGAGTTTCAATATCACCCGCATTGACAATACGGACATCGAACGCTCCAATCGGCAAGGCCTGAAGGCTGCTCTCGACGCCGCACGTGACAAGGCCGAGTTCATCGCCGCAAACGAAGGGCTTTCATTGGCCATGATTCTGGAAATAGTGGAGAACGGCCCGAATTACTACGAAACGCCGTCTTTCAGCAACGTGTCATTCGACAGCGGAGCAGGCATGGAGAATATGCGCCGCATAGTGCGCCGGTACAGTGTCAGAGTCCGTTACATTATTACCAAAAAGAATACAGATGATTGTACAGACTGAATTTACGCTTCGCCCCTGTCCGCGTGGCTTCAGCCTCGTCACAGCGGAGGTCCTTCGGGCACTTCCGGAGCTTCCGCGGCGAGGACTGCTTCACCTTATGATCAAGCATACGTCGGCGGCGCTCGCGCTCAACGAGAACGCCGATCCTGATGTCCGACACGATTTGCGCGCCATCTTCGACCGTCTTGTCCCTGAGAACGCGCCGTACTATCTTCACACCGACGAAGGTCCGGACGATATGCCATCGCATGCCAAAGCAGTCATCGTAGGCTCGATGCTGACACTGCCTGTCACAGACGGCCGACTCAATCTCGGAACATGGCAGGGCATATATCTGTGCGAGTTCCGCGATTGCGGTGGCCCGCGCAGGATTGTCGCCACTGTCATCGGGGAGTGACTGCGCTGTCATTGTCGGTTCTCTTTCTTATGCGCCGGGTCTGACAGGTCTCGATTATCAGCGGGACGGTCTCGACGCTTACGGTGCTTGTGTCGAGTCCGAGAGTCTGCTCTGTCGACACAGCGAAGCGTCGCATCATCTCGTATATGGTCAGTATCCGTCGCTCGTATGCCTTGCAGTTGCTTGACGGCGAGAATACCCGCCGAATCAGTACGAACCGGAAGTCGCCCGGTATGCCTCGCCGCCGCATGGATGGATAGCTGCTGGTCAGCGACAGGTCGCCGCTTGCCACCAGATCTTCGACAATCTGCCTCAGAAAGACATTTATGCGCGGCTGCACCTTGAATCCGATTCTGACTGATATCATGAATATGGCGTCAGGGACCATTGTGTCGACGGAGTAGTCGAGTGTGTCCGGCTCGTCGGAGTACTCTATGCGGAGTATCCAGTAGTGGTCGGCCCGTTTGGGATGTTTGTTGATGATGGAGTAGAGCAGTTTGCTCTCTACCATATCGCTGTGAGGCGAGAAACTGACATACACCACGTTAGAGGCGTATTGCGGAATGGCCTTGTCGCTCCGTATGTCGGATATGACGTCGATGTAGTCATGTAAATCCTTGTAGTCGATGTGGCGCAGATGGAATGCTCGGCCATTGTGCCACAGCAGCATCACCGAGCACAGCACACATGCTATGATGACGGTGAACCAACCTCCGTAGACGAATTTCGACAGATTGGCCACAAGAAACAGGCCTTCGATGAGGCAGAACGATATCAGGAATGTCCAGGATATCCATGCGTGGACGTGGCGGTTCGTCATGAAGCGCCACAGCAGCATGGTCGTGCACAGCATGGTGGCTGTGATGGCCAGTCCGTAGGCTGCCTCCATGTGGTCAGATGACCTGAAAAGCATCACTGTGGCCACGCATCCGGCATACAGAAAGAGGTTGATGGCCGGGACGTACATCTGTCCTTTGATATCGCCCGTGTGGGTTATCTGCATCCGAGGCCAGAAGTCGAGATTTATGGCCTCGCTTATCAGAGTGAACACGCCCGTAATCAGAGCCTGGCTCGCTATGATGGCGGCTGCGGTCGCTATGATGATGCCTGCGCCAAGAAATCCGTGCGGCATTATACCGTAGAATGGATTTGCCCCCTGGACGGCCGACGGCCCTCCGGATAGTATCCAGGCGCCTTGTCCGAGATAGTTGATGATGAGCATGGCTTTCACGAAGAGCCAGCTGAAGGTGATGTTATAGCGCCCGCAGTGGCCCAGGTCGGAGTACAGCGCCTCGGCTCCTGTGGTGCACAGGAATACGGCTCCGAGCACGAACATCCATTCGGGATTGCCTATCAACATGCGTACGGCGTAGTACGGATTGAATGCTTTAAGAATAGAGATGTCTGCGCCTATGTTCATCAGTCCCATGACGCCGAGCATGACGAACCACAGCAGCATTACCGGCCCGAAAAAGCGGCCAATTCTGGACGTCCCCGACCGCTGCACGAAGAATATGGCCGTTATTATGACTATGACGATGGGCACTACCGGAGTCTGCGGATAGAGCGCCCGCAGCCCCTCCACGGCTGATGTCACAGTCATGGCCGGCGTGATGATGCCGTCGGCGAGCATGGCGCTTGAGCCTGCGGCAGCTATGAAGAAAACCCATTTCCGAGAGTATGACCGCTTGACGAGCGAGAAGAGTGCCATGATGCCGCCTTCGCCCTTGTTATCGGCCTGAAGGGCTATCATTACGTATTTGATGGGGGTCTGTAGAGTGAGCGTCCAGATGACACATGACACAGCTCCCAGAATATAGTCGGAGTCGTATGACGGATTGACGTGCAGGATGGCTTTCATCACATAGAGCGGAGAGGTGCCGATGTCGCCGAAGACTATGCCGATGGCGATGAGAAGTCCGGCCGCGCTTGTCTGTGACCGCACCGTTTCTTTCCAGCGTTTGCAGATTTCTGTCATATGGTGTACATAATGTGATTTGACGAGTCGTTCATACAGAATAAACGTACTGCCGGCGGAATTGTTGACTTATTTCAGCGACTTGAGTAT
>CAMWZB010000180.1 GCA_947178655.1 uncultured Porphyromonadaceae bacterium | reverse complement strand
GTAGATTTATTGAAAGGATAGGTTCTTATAATCCGAACACTAATCCTGCTACAATTACTCTCAACTTCGAGCGGACTTTGTATTGGGTGACTGTCGGTGCTGAGCCCACCGACACCGTACGTTCGATTCTTTCGCGCGAAGGCGTGCTCATGATGCACCACCTCCTCGGCGGTGTGGCTAAGGGCGCTTTCGACCAGGCTGAAGCCGAACGTCGTTTCAATGCTTGGAAGGCTTCCAAGGAAGCTAAGACCAACGCTGTGAAGGCTACTGAAGCAGGCAAGAAGGAAGCTACTGCAAAGTCGCGTCTCGAGGCCGAAGTTGCTCGCAACAAGGCTAAAGCCGAAGAAGTGGCCAAGAAAAAAGCTGAAGCAGCAGCTGCCGCTGCCGCCGCTGAAGCTGAAGCAGCTCCTGCTGCTGAAGAAACCGAAGCTCCCGCCGCTGAATAAAGCGACTCGCTTCACGATACTTGAAAAGGGTGTGTCCGCATTGTGCTGTCACACCCTTTTATGCAATTTTTTAGGCATATGAAGAAATTCAACGAATATAACGGTTTAAACCTTTCGCAACTCAATAAAGACATTCTGGCCCGCTGGAATGCCGACCGACTCTTCGAGCAGAGTGTCGCACTGCGCGAAGGGGCGCCTTCCTATGTTTTCTACGAAGGCCCGCCTTCGGCTAACGGTATGCCGGGCATCCACCACGTGATGGCACGCACCATCAAGGACCTCTTCTGCCGGTACAAGACCATGCAGGGATTCCACGTGAAGCGCAAGGCCGGATGGGACACCCACGGACTGCCTGTCGAACTCGGTGTGGAGCGTTCGCTCGGCATCACCAAAGAGGACATCGGCAAGACCATCTCTGTGGACGAGTACAACGCCGCTTGCCGCAAGGAGGTCATGAAGTACACCCGCGAGTGGGAGACACTCACCAATCTGATGGGATACTGGGTGGACACTACCGACCCCTACATCACCTACGACAACCGCTACATAGAGTCAGTGTGGTGGCTTTTGGCTCAGCTCCACAAAAAAGGACTGCTCTACAAGGGCTACACCATCCAGCCTTATTCGCCGGCTGCCGGTACGGGTCTGAGCTCTCATGAGCTCAACCAGCCGGGATGCTACCGCGACGTCAAGGACACCACCTGCACGGCGCAGTTCACCATCACCGACCCTATGCCTGTCATGCAGGGATGGGGCACTCCTTGCATGCTCGCCTGGACCACCACTCCGTGGACTCTGCCGTCGAACACTGCGCTGTGCGTCGGCCCGGCCATCAAGTATGTGGTCGTGCGGACGTACAATCCCTATTCGGGCGAGCCTGTGACCATCACCGTAGCCGAGGAGCGTCTTGCCGCAATCCTTGACCCCAAGGGAGCCGGCCTGCCTCTTGACAGCTACACCAAGGGCGACAAAGTCATCCCTTATCAGATAGTGGCAGAATTGACCGGCGCCGACCTGGTCGGCCTGCACTATGAGCAGCTTCTTCCGTGGGTCAATCCCGGCGAGGGAGCTTTCCGCGTCATCCCCGGCGACTACGTCACCACAGAGGATGGTACGGGCATCGTACATATCGCCGGCACTTTCGGTGCCGATGACCTTCGTGTGTCGCGTGCCGCAGGTGTTCCGCCGCTGCATCTCATCGACCGCGACGGCAACATCCGCCCGATGGTCGACCTCCGTGGCCGCTTCTTCCTCATCGACGACCTTGACCCGACATTCGTGGCCGAGCGCGTCAATACAGACGAGTACTCGCGCTGGCAGGGCCGCTATGTGAAGAACAGCTATGACGACACTCTCGACGAGAACGCCGAGACTCTCGACGTGGCCATCTGCATGGATCTCAAGGCCGCCGGAAAGGTATTCCGCATCGAGAAGCACGTCCACAACTATCCGCACTGCTGGCGTACGGACAAGCCCGTCCTTTACTATCCGCTCGACAGCTGGTTCATCCGCTCGACAGCCATGCGCCAGCGCATGATGGAGCTCAACGACACCATCCTGTGGAAGCCTGCCTCGACAGGTACCGGCCGCTTCGGCAAGTGGCTCGAGAACCTTCAGGACTGGAACCTCTCGCGCAGCCGCTACTGGGGCACTCCGCTGCCTATCTGGCGCACCGAGAGCGGCGACGAAGAACTGTGCATCGACAGTGTCGCCACACTCTACGATGAAATCGAGAAGGCCGTAGCCGCCGGCGTCATGGCTTCGAATCCGCTCAAGGACAAGGGATTCGTCCCGGGAGACTACACTCCGGCCAACTATGACCTCATAGACCTCCACCGTCCCTATGTCGATGACATCGTGCTCGTGTCGCCTTCAGGCAAGCCGATGAAGCGCGAGACCGACCTTATCGACGTGTGGTTCGACTCCGGCTCGATGCCCTATGCCCAGATACACTATCCATTCGAGAACAAGGAAGCCTTCGACCGCGGCGACCTCTATCCCTCCGACTTCATCGCCGAAGGTGTCGACCAGACCCGCGGATGGTTCTTCACTCTCCATGCCATAGGCACGATGGTATTCGACTCGGTGGCATACAAGGCTGTCATCTCCAACGGTCTTGTCCTGGACAAGAACGGCGAGAAGATGTCGAAGCGTAAAGGCAATGCCGTCGACCCCTTCACTACCATCGACGAATTCGGCTCCGACCCCCTGCGCTGGTACATGATATCGTGCTCCAGCCCCTGGGACAACCTTAAGTATGATCCCGACGGCGTCCGTGAGGTGTCGCGCAAGTTCTTCTCGACACTGTCGAATACATACAACTTCTTCGCCATGTACGCCAACGTCGACGGATTCACAGGCGAAGAGCCTCAGGTGCCGGTGAACGAGCGTCCCGAGATCGACCGCTGGGTGCTCTCGCTGCTGAATACTCTCGTCAGCGATGTCACAGACTCGTTCGAGAACTACGAGCCCACCCGCGGCGTCCGTGCAGTGAGCGACTTCGTTATCAATGACCTCAGCAACTGGTACGTGCGTCTCAACCGCAAACGCTACTGGGGCGGTGGTCTCGATGCCGACAAGCTCGCCGCATACCAGACCCTGTACACCTGCCTCCGCACCGTGGCGCAGCTCATAGCGCCGGTTGCGCCCTTCTTCGCTGACCGTCTGTACCGCGACCTCGCCGGTGACGACAGTTCGGTGCATCTGTCCACATTCCCCAAGGCCGACGCCTCGCTTATCGACAAGGCTCTTGAGACTCGCATGGACATAGCGCAGCGACTGACTTCGCTCGTGCTCTCGCTCCGCAAGAAGGCCAATCTGAAGGTGCGTCAGCCGCTGGCCCGCATCCTCGTGCCCGCATCCGACCCCGAGAGCACAGCCGCCATAGAGGCTGTGGCGGATATTGTCCGTACCGAGGTCAATGTCAAGAAGATCG
>CAMWZB010000179.1 GCA_947178655.1 uncultured Porphyromonadaceae bacterium | reverse complement strand
CATGCGACATTTCCGACAACGACAACCGATGCCCGGATATATAGCAGTCCAGTTCTGAAAGCGTCCGACGGTATTTCAATGCCGTCTCAGCACTCAGAGCCGAAAGTCTCGACTGGAAAAAATCGAAAATTTCTTTATTCGTATATTGCATGATTTCAGCCGATTAACTCGGCCGGCCGTTTTACCGGGCTGTAAACTGTCGACAATTCCTCTCTTCCCTCTGCTTTAAGCCAAGCAGAAGCTCATGGATGAATATGAAAGAATTGAAAGCCTTAGGATAGATATTCAAAGCCATCACTGCACAATACATCTCCTGTGAAGAGATAAATTTTGCGTGTGCAAAGTTACGCATATTTTTTGAATTACTCGTATGATGGTCGCAAAATATTCGTTAACTTTGCAGCGTTAACAAACTTTGAGCGATGAACGATTACTATAAAGTGGACTTCAAGGTGTCGCCGGCCGACCCCGATATATGTGACCTCCTCGCCGATGCACTCGCTGACGCCGGATACGAATCTTTCGAACCAGCCGATGACGGATCCGGGCTATCGGCTTACGTTCCATCGGGTGTCTACTCGGAGGAAATGACACGCACAGCAGCAACCGATTTGCCGATAAAGGCCGACATCACATTCGAGGCAGAATTCGTGCCCGGACGTGACTGGAACAGCGAGTGGGAGAAGAATTACTTCAAGCCCATCGTCATTTCGGGCCGGGTGGCCGTTCACAGCAGCTTTCACACAGATGTTCCCGAGGCCAAATATGACATAGTGATTGATCCGCGCATGGCCTTCGGCACAGGCCATCATGCCACCACCACACTGATGATGCAGTCTCTTCTTGACGGCGGCGACGTAGCCGGAGCCTCTGTGGTGGATATGGGCACAGGTACGGGCATCCTCGCAATTCTGTCGATGATGCTCGGAGCCAAAGAAGCTTTCGCCGTTGAGATAGACCCGTTCGCGGCAGAAAATGCACGTGACAACGTGGCGCTCAACCTCCCCGGCAATGACTGCCTGCAGGTCGTACAAGGCGATGCATCAGCCCTTTCAGGGCGTGAAAACCGGGCAACGGTATTCCTTGCCAATATCAACCGCAACATAATCACGGCCGACATCGCGCGCTATGCAGCAGCGATGGCTCCGGGCGCTCGTCTCACGGTCAGCGGATTTTATGTCGAGGACCGCCCCATTGTCGAGAAAGCCGCCAAAGCCGCAGGCCTGATTCTCAAATCGTTGGACGAACTCGACCGCTGGTCTTCAATGACTTTCATCAAAGAGCTATGAGACGACTGTTGCTGATTATAGTCTCCACACTGATGTGCATGGCGGCTCACGGGCAGAATCTCAAGGCCGACCAGCTTCCACCGCTGTCGCTCCGATTCGCCTGGGGAGCAGATGCCGGTGCTTCGATTGACATGAGCAACCAAGAGATGAGTTCAATCGACTTCAACATGTCTTTCGGCCTGTCCTACAAGTGGTTCAAATTCGCAGGCATAGGCGCACAAGCTCAGATTATGACCTCCAATTCCAGTCGGTCTTACCCTATTTTCGCGTTGGTCCGCACGAATTTTCGCGACGACTGGACACGCATCTTCTGGGAAGTAAAAGGCGGAGCATCACTCAACTACCTTGAGAACAATCGCCACCGGACCGGAGCATTCGCCGGAACAGGCATAGGCTTTCTTCTGGCCACGGGACCCAAATTCACCACACACCTTGTGCTGGGCTACACTTTCGTGCAGCACAAGACCAACGATGACCCGGCTACGCTTTCATTGAAAGATGTGCATTACGCCTCACTGAGAATCGGGGTCACGTTCTAACACAAATCCGTCATCGTGAAGAACCTTCATCTATTCAATCCGGAGAACGACCTCGCGCTCGCGCTTGACCTGGTACACTACACTCCCCCGCCCGTCGTGGCTCAACTCCGCAATTCAGGAGCAACGCTCCCCATGTGGTTCGGCGATAAAGGAGACAGTTTCATCGCACGAGGTGTCAACAACCGATGGTACATGCAGATGGAGGACCTTTTCGGTATGGACGTACGACCCTGGGATATGAATCAAGACGGAATGGTCCCCACTCCATGGGGGTGGTCGCAGCATGCCTGCACTACTTTCGTCGATTTCGGCTTTGACCGGTCGAATCTGCCCTCGAAAGAATGGATTGACGGAGTCCGACGTTTCTCACATCGCTCGGCAGCAGCCGAAATAGCCCGTGAACTTTCGGCAAAACTTGACTTCGCTACAGCCCCCGCAGCCACCGAACTCCACGATATCGCACAAATCAACAACTTTATCGAAGCCCATCCTGAAGGCACCGTTCTGAAACTCCCGTGGTCATCGTCGGGGAGAGGGATTGTCGTGACTGACAGAGAGGCCTCCGGAGGGCAAATTTCTATGTTCTACGGCATGATTTCGCGTCAAGGCTCTGTTTTGGCAGAACCGAGGTATAAGAAGGTATTGGACTTCGCCATGCTCTTTAATGCCGATGAATCAGGAGGTTGCACCTACACGGGGCTGTCAGTGTTCAATACCGTCCAGTTCGGCAGTTATGCCGGAAACGTCCTCGCGCCCGAGTCAGAACTTGAGACCATGGTCACCGCACACTGCGGCGCGTCACAGTTCGATGCCGTCCGCAGCAACCTCACCGCCATTTTGGGTCGCGCCGCCCTCCGCTACCGTTACAAAGGTCCGATAGGTGTCGACATGATGGTGGTCGATTCGCCCGACTTCGTCCTCGCACCGGTTGTCGAGATTAACGTACGACACACCATGGGCCTTCTGTGTCACCATTTTTATAAACGCTACGCCGCCGCCGGCACTCACGGAACGTTCACCGTCGGCAAACGCACTGCAGCTGCTGCAGCCGCTTCTCCTGCGGTTTCATGTGGCAGGATGTACGGCGGAACACTCGAGATGGCGCAGCCCGGAAATGACTTTTCATTCACAGTCTCGCTCTCGTAGTTGCACCGCTCGACAATTTTTCATACCTTTGTAGTCAGAACCAAAACATCAAACCAACGTTTTTATGGACGTTAAACAGTCAATGCAGGAGATACTGCGTATCGAAAGCGAAGCCATACTGAACGTACCCGTCAGCGACGCATACGAAAAAGCTGTCGCCGCAATTGTCGACCACGTGCACAAACGCGGCGGCAAACTCGTCACATCAGGCATGGGAAAAGCCGGACAGATAGCCATGAATATGGCCACGACCTTCTCGTCGACCGGGACTCCCGCAGTCTTTCTTCATCCGAGCGAAGCACAGCACGGCGACCTTGGCATCGTCCGGCCCGATGACATAGTGCTTCTGATATCGAACAGCGGCAAGACACGCGAGATCATCGAGCTCATCGAACTGCTCCATGGTCTCTATC
>CAMWZB010000178.1 GCA_947178655.1 uncultured Porphyromonadaceae bacterium | reverse complement strand
GAGAACCGCATAATGGCGGCAGCACGTGCCACGCTCTTCAGAGGCTCGCCCTGCTCACCCGAACAGACCGCTTCGGCCATCGAGGCAGTCACCGTCGATGACATCGCCCGGACTGCCGGTGCCATGTGCGAGGCTTCATCGCTCATATTCACAAAAAACACAAACAGCTAACACTCAGAACCCGTACTAATCATGAAAAAGATTTCCATCTGTATCGCCCTTGCGGTGGCTCTGTTGCTTACAGCCTGCGGAAAAAAGAACCAACAGCTAATCGCCGAAATCGAACAGGCCAACTCCGAATGCCCAGTCGTCCTGAACGACAACTGCGTGATGGACAGCATCACCTACGACGAACACACCAATACCATGACCCTGTCATACACGGTCGACTCATGGTACAGCCAGGTGTTCTCCAACGGAGAGTCCCAGAAAGAGGCTCTGAGTTCAGTATTCACCACCAAGGAGACCGAAGGCATGCTGAAGCTGCTGATCGAGGCCAAAGCCAGTCTCATATGCTCCTTCAACTACGGAACCGGTTCTTCGAAAGTGACATTCACCCCGGAAGAACTGGCAGCTATCAAGTCGCGTTCAAATGACCCTCGCACGCTGCTGACTGCCATCACTGCGGCATCGAAAGTCGCCTGTCCTCTGAAGATTGACGAAAATCTGACGATGACTGATATTGAAGTGACTGACCATTACCTCATATTCACTTACGACGTTGAGGGATTCGATCGAGACCAGTGTGCCGAAGTCAAGGAGCTCATCCGGGAAGAACTCCGCAACAGTCTCCGTGAAGAACTGCAGCACTCCACAGGAACTGCCCAGCTCGAAATCATGAAACGCGGCAATTTCGGCGTGCAGTACGTCTATGGATTCGCAGGAGATTCCGAACCGCTCGTATTCACCATTACCGCTGAGGAAATTCAGCAGTTCTAACGTTAAAACTCTGTTAATTTATTTTCACATCAGAATTTATTCATATATTTGTTGAATAAAAGAAAGGGGACATAACTCCGCCTTCATTGCAACATCTTAATATTAATAATATCATACTTTATATACCCGATATGAAGCTAACTTTCAACATCGACTATCGGACCAACTGGGGAGAGTCGCTTTTTCTGACCGGAGACCTTCCCGTACTTGGAGGCGGGGATTATGCCAATGCAGTCAGGATGACTCTTGATGGCGTGGAGCATTGGTCAGCAACGGTTGAGGTGCCCGACGATGCGGCACCATTCAATTACCGCTATTTCGTCAGACGCGACGACGGCTCCTGCAAAGATGAATGGGGCAACGGAAATACTTTCGCCGGCACTGACGCCAAAGAAGTTGACATATACGACCGCTGGCAGGACCAGCCATTCGACAAACCTTTCTACTCTGCGGCTTTCACCGAGTGTATATTCCGTCATAACGATACTGACAAGCCCGTTCTTCCCAAGACCGGCCATATCACAGTATGCGTCACCGCTCCTATGATAGGACAAGGACGCCGCGTGGCAATCTCGGGCGAGACCGACTCTCTCGGAGCCTGGAATCCTGCCAAAGCGCTTGTGCTCAGCCATGCCAGCTTCCCCGTGTGGAAGGTCAACATTCCGGCCAAAGACATCAAGGCCGGAACTCAGTTCAAATTCCTGATAATCGATGACAATGACAATGTCGAGGTCTGGGAAGGCGGCGAAAACCGTACATTCGGCATAACTCCTCTCACCGACGGCGCCACTGTGATCCGCGGCATGCGCTTCATCAACACCCTCGACCTCTGGAAAGGCGCCGGTACGGCCATACCCGTATTCTCGCTCCGAACCGAGGCAGACTTCGGTGTCGGTGATTTCTATGACCTCATCCCCATGGTAGACTGGGCCAAGGCCACCGGACAGTCCGTGCTCCAGCTTCTGCCCGTCAATGATACGACAATGACACATACGTGGACTGACTCGTATCCTTATAATGCAAACTCGACTTTCGCTCTCCACCCCATGTTCCTGCGACTCGAGGAAGTGGGCGTGCTTGCCGACGCCAAACGCATGAAGCACTACCGCGACCTCGCAGCCGAGCTTAACGCACTCCCCGAAATCGACTACGAGCGCGTCAACAACGGCAAAATCGAGTATCTCCGCGAACTCTTCGCTCAGGAAGGCGCAAAGACTCTGGGCTCAAAAGAATTCAAGGCCTTTCTCAAAGCCAACGAACACTGGCTGCTCCCCTATGCCGCATTCTGCGCGCTCCGCGACAAGTTCGGCACGCCGGAATTCGACAAGTGGGGCGAATACGCCGTATACTCACAGAAAGTACTCAAAAAAGTGCTTAAAGAGCATGCCGCCGAAGTGGATTTCGCTTGCTTCCTTCAGTATCATCTGGACAAACAGATGAAATATGCGCATCACTATGCCAATGCGAACGGCATAGCACTGAAAGGGGACGTGCCCATCGGTATTTCGCGGACAAGCGCCGATGCCTGGCAGACTCCGCGGCTGTTCAACATGAACAGTCAGGCCGGTGCGCCGCCGGATGACTTCTCGGTTCTCGGTCAGAACTGGGGATTCCCCACTTACAACTGGGAGGAAATGAATCTCGACGGATTCGCCTGGTGGAAGCAACGCTTCGGAAAGATGGCCGAATACTTCGACGCGTACCGCATCGACCACGTACTTGGATTCTTCAGGATATGGGAGATTCCCATGGACGCCGTCCACGGTCTGCTCGGCTACTTCAATCCCGCCCTACCCTTCTCGGTGGACGAACTGAAGTACAACTACGACTTCTGGCTTGACACAGACCTCTACACCAAGCCTTTCATCATGGATTACTTCCTTGACGACTTCTTCGGTCCGTACCGCTCGGAAGCAGTCAAAAAGTTCCTGACAAAGATGAAGCATGGCCGCTACTGCCTCAAGAAAGAATTCGACACGCAGCGCAAGATAGCCGACTACTTCGCCACTCAGACCAAGGATGAAAAGAACACCCGTATCTGCAACGCCCTCATGGGTCTTGTCGACGAAGTGCTCTTCATCGAGGACCCGGTGAATAAAGGCAAATACCATCCACGCATCGCAGCACAGTACACCTACATATACCGCGCGCTGTCAGACTACGAGCGATGGTGCTTCAACCGCCTGTACAATGACTTCTTCTACCACCGTCATAACGACTTCTGGTACGACAAAGCCATGTGGAAACTGCCTCCGCTGATTTCGTCGACCAACATGCTCACTTGCGCCGAGGATCTCGGCATGATTCCGGACTGCGTGCCTTCGGTCATCCAACGACTTGAGATTCTCTCGCTTGAAATACAGCGTATGCCCAAGGAGCCGGGAGCCGCATTCGGCAACACCTGGTCATATCCCTACTTCTCGATATGCACCACATCCACCCACGACATGGGAGGCATCCGCCAGTGG
>CAMWZB010000177.1 GCA_947178655.1 uncultured Porphyromonadaceae bacterium | reverse complement strand
GTTATATGGCAAATCTTTCACACCCGGTCAGAAGTCGTTCGGCCGGAATGCTGCTTAAGTGCTTGATATTTATCGCAGCATTTGTAGGTGCACATTATGCTGGTGCTCAGCGAGTAGCACTAAAGACTAATGCAGTCGACTGGCTCATCCTCTCGCCAAATATGGCTGTCGAGGCACGGATTAGTTCTCGCATGACTCTTCAGATGGCATTGGCTGCGAACCCGTTCAACATAAGCATTGCGGACTGCTCTGCAAAGAACTATCGTGTCGAGCCCGAGCTCAGATACTGGTTCAATCGTCCGATGGCCCGACATTTCATCGCTCTGTCTGCCACAGCCGCCGCATTCAACCTCCGTCATGCCGACCGTCACTTCATCGGTGATGCCGTCGGTGCCGGCATATCGTATGGATATGCTGTGGTGCTGTCCAACCACTGGAACCTCGAAGTCGAGGCCGGTGTCGGGGTAGCGCACATTAAGGCCTACGACTACAGAGGCGCTCAGAGGCCTGCCACGAAGAATTACTCGCATTTCAAACCTGTGCCCATACGTCTGGGACTGTCATTCTCTTACATTTTCAAGTGATTGCAACGGTGAAACATTTGTTTGGATATCCGGCTGTCGTCATGACGGCCCTGGCGGCTATTGTAGCGCCGCTGTCTGCGCCCTTGTCGGCCGATGCCCGCACCATCAACGTGCGCGGTGTGGTCCTGTCGGAGGGCAATCGCGAGCCTATGGAAGGAGTCGCCATACGTAGCGCCTCCTCCGACCGGCTGATCGGCTCGACCAATATCGAAGGTCAGTTCACAGTGTCAGTCGACGAGAACGACCAGCTCGTTTTCTCGAGCGTGAACGCCGAGACTCTCACCGAGCCCGTCCGCGGACGACTCTCGATAGAGGTGAAGATGATGCCTAAACCTCAGCAGCTCGAAGAACTGCTCGTGGTGGCCAAAGGCATGGACAAGGCTTTCTTTATCGACGAGGCTGAGCTGAATGTCAAAGGAAACTACATACACCTTAAGAAGTATGTCAAGATTCCCCACAAACTGTTCTCATCTCAGGTGCGGATGATCATCCAGCCGACCATCTACGACGTCACTCTGCGCAAGCTGTCGTATCTCAAGCCTGTCGTCTTTGACGGACACCGATATGCCATCACCCAGCGGCGCATGCATGACTTCAACGACAGTATTGACCCGCTGGTGCCTTTCCGTGAGATTAAAAAGACCTCACGACGCACCGACGACGTGGTCACGATTGCCGACTCGCTTTACGTCGACAATCCGGGGCACGACTTCATCTGTCTGGTCATGTCGTCGCTCGAGAACTACAACCGCATCATTCTTGCTGATACCTTCCTGATAGCCAGAGGCACTGTCAATCCTCTCCGCTTCCTGAAGTACAAGCTCGACGGAGTGCGTCTGACCGACGAACGCTACCTCCCGCAGCCTGATGTGGAACTCCGCGACACCCGTGGCGACATGAATCTTTCGTTCGAGCTCGGCAAGACCCGCCTCAATCTTGACATGGGCCGCAACCGCTCTGAAATCGACGCTCTTCTGGGCGAATTCCGCGCCATCGATTCCAACCCTGACATGATGCTCAAGAGCTTCTCTATCGTCGGAACGGCATCGCCCGAAGGTTCCTACGAGAACAATATGAAACTCGCTCGCGGCCGTATGAATTCAGCCATGGACGTCATCCTCAGATCTGTCCCCGAGAATATGCGCCGCAATGCCGATATCACCACTGACGCAAATGTCGCATCGTGGCAGGATGTGGCCGACCTTCTCCGGTCTGACGGACATGAGAGTGAGGCGCAGGCCGTAGAAGATGTCATAGCGAAGTATGGCCGCACCCCGGCTCAGCAGAACGCTCGCATGAAGCGTCTTCCCTTCTACAGCTCTCTTCTGACAAGTACATATCTGCCTCGTCTGCGTCGCGTGCAGTATCAGATTGTGACGTCGCAGTATCGTCCGCTGAACGACCAGGAGATACAGCAGCTCTATGCCACGGACTACCACAAGATGTCCAAGTATCATTTCTGGCGCATGTACTCCATGACGGCTGACCCTGCCGCCTGTGAGACCGTGATGCGCCGGGCTCTGGAAGTGCATCCCGATTTCCTTGTGGCCGCCAACGACCTCTCGGCCATGCTCATCGATCAGGACCGTGCCGACGCGACGGTTCTCGAACCCTTCTTCACTGACCACACAAAGTGGCTCAAGCTCCCCGAGGAAGCCCGCTACAACATGGCGGCGAGCGACCTGCGCGCCGAGCACTACAGCCGTGCCGACTCCCTTTTCTTCGACCTCCCCGACGTCCCGGCCTATCACAAGGGCAAGGTATACTGCGGGGCCTTGAACGGACGATATCAGGAAGTGGTGCAGGAAGTGTCTGCGGACTCTCCCGTCAACGAAGTGCTCCTGCTGCTGGCCCTCAAGGACAACGACATGGCATGGGAGCGGGCTCAGAAGCTCGGTGATTCTGCCGAAGAAGAATACATCAAAGCCACAGCCGCAAACCGCGTCGACAATTACTCTCTGGCAATAGTGCATCTCGAGAACGCCATAAGGCTCGACCCGTCGCTGCGCGACGTGGCCCGTGTCGACGGTGATCTTTCCGACCTTGTCGAAGACCTCGATGCTGACAGTTCGGCATTGGACGCCAACGATTCTACCGACCTCTAATTCCCCCCGACAGCAATGATACGTAAAAATATATCCTCACGCATATATGCAGCCTTTGTGGCAGCACTCCTTCTCTGTGTCGCTCCGGGGGCATCGGCAAAGACCGACTATAAGCTCAACGACACCCTCCGCGTAGGCTTTAATGCTCTCGACCACGTCCTTCAGAAGCCTCTGCCGTCCCGTTCGTTTCCCGCCGGCGAAAAGCCGTCGCGGTTCTTCATAAGCGGAGGTGCCGGCTTCTCGATGTCAGGACTCCACACACGCCCCGGTGCGCAAGGCGAACTCAGCCTCGGATACAGGTTCTCCCCCGTACATGGCGCGCGCCTCAACTTCGACGCCGGACTCCATTCTGAATTTTCAGGTAAGCCGCGCGTGTACTTCGGAGCTGTGTCGGCCGACTATCTCATGAATTTCTCAGCCCTCCTGCGCGACTACCGCAGCAGCCGCACATTTGAGCTCATCGGCGGTCTCGGCGCCGAATACCAGCGGATCCGCCGCCATGGAGTATGGGGCAACGAAGTGGGCGCACGCATGTCGCTTCAGGCTCGTTTCAATGTAAGTCCCGCGCTGTTCCTTTATGTAGAGCCGCGGCTCACACTGCTTGCCGGAACGCACTTCGGAGCCGACGCCTCACGCAGGTTCCGCCCCAATGCCGGCCTGTTCGTCGGTCTGGGCTACCGTCTGCTCCGTGGCACCGAGCGGCGTTATGGCACTGATGACTTCCTCAA
>CAMWZB010000176.1 GCA_947178655.1 uncultured Porphyromonadaceae bacterium | reverse complement strand
TAAATGCGCTGTGCTGCACCATACTGAGCTTTGCCCGAAAGCCGATATTCCACCTCTATGTATCCACCGACGACGATCTGGCAGGACGCAGCCCGTCGGCTCACACCATGGGAGCGGCGGCTTACATGAAGTTCATGCTCACGATGGTGCTCGCATACTGCGTCCTGGTATTCTCAATAGAGACGTTCCAGCTCTTCAGCCCTACCCTGCTGGTGATGCGCATTGCGGCGTCGACCACATACACATTCGTGATGCTTTATGGCCTCGACATCCTTCTGATGAGCCATCGCGACCGTCACTGAACGCATGGCAGGCCATCGCTCATCATGACTCTTTCCCTTACACCCCTCCTTACAGCACGAAACATTGAGAAAAAATTACAATCTCGAAAAACGCAAATACATCATCGGCGGCTTTGTGGTGCTGATAGCCCTCATATATCTCGTGAGGCTCTTCGACCTGCAGCTTGCTGACGAAAAGTACAAGCAGTCAGCCGACTCGAACGCCTTTCTTAAGAAAACTGTCTACCCCTCCCGCGGACTGATATACGACCGAAACGGCGAACTGGTAGTGTTCAATCAACCGGCATATGACGTGATGCTGATTCCGCGCGACGTACAACCGTTCGACACACTCGACTTCTGCGCGACACTCAACATAACACCTGAAAACCTTCAGAAACGGTTCGCCGACATGAAGGACAAGCGCCTCAACCCGGGCTACTCGTCATATACGCCACAACGCCTGATAGCTCAGCTGTCAGCTCAAGACTACGGACGCCTTCAGGAGAAACTCTACCGGTTCCCGGGATTCTTCATCCAAAAACGTATACTACGGCAGTACAAACACCCCACCGCCGCAAACGTACTGGGCAACATACGCGAAGTCTCTCGCGACGACATCGAGCGCGACAGCTACTACGCCGCCGGCGACTATACGGGCGACCTCGGTATCGAGAAGAGCTACGAACCCTATCTACGCGGAGTCAAGGGTGTGGAAATTCTCATCCGTGATGCCCGCGGACGAATTCAGGGACGCTACGAAGATGGCGCACGTGACGTCGAGCCAATATCGGGACGTGACCTGAGACTGAGTCTAGACATCAAGCTGCAACAGTACGCCGAATCACTGATGGTGGGCAAGCGCGGAGCCGTAGTGGCCATAGAGCCGGCAACCGGAGAGATTCTCTGCATGGTGTCGATGCCGAACTATGACCCTACCCTGCTGGTGGGACGACAGCGCGGACAGAACTACAAGAAACTCGTACAAGACGATTCATGGCCTCTCTTCGACCGCGCACTCATGGGAGCCTACCCTCCCGGCTCGACATTCAAGCCCACCCAAGGCCTCATTTTCCTGCAAGAAGGCATCATCGACCTGAATACGGCCTATCCATGTTATCACGGATACATCAGCGGAGGTCTGCGGGTAGGATGCCACCCCCACGGGTCGCCTCTACCACTGAAGCCGGCACTCCAGACATCGTGCAATGCCTTCTTCTGCTGGGGTTTCAAGGCCATGATTGACCGTCGCAGCAAGTACGGGTCATCAGCAAAAGCATTCGAGATATGGAAGAATCATCTTGTCTCGATGGGCTACGGCTATCGGCTCGGCGTAGACCTCCCCGGCGAAAGCCGAGGCTTCATACCTAACGCCAAATTCTACGATAAATTCTATAAGGAAGGACGATGGAGCGCCAACACCATCATTTCAGTGGCCATCGGTCAGGGGGAAATTCTCTCCACACCGCTTCAGATAGCCAACCTCTCGGCCACCATAGCCAACCGCGGCCACTTCATCACTCCGCATGTGGTCAAGGCCATACAGGACACCGTGATGCCTGCCGACATACTGCGCATGCGCTACCCGTCGATTGAATCCCACTACTACGCCGATATCGCCGAAGGCATGCGTATGGCCGTCACCGGCGGCACATGCCGTCGTGCCGCCATCCCCGGCATCGAAGTATGCGGCAAAACAGGTACGGCACAAAATCCCCACGGCAAGGACCACTCGGCATTCATGGGCTTTGCTCCGTATAATGAACCGAAAATAGCCGTAGCCGTATACGTCGAAAACGGAGGCTGGGGCGCTACATTCGGTGTCCCCATAGGCAGCCTCGTCATGGAGAAGTACCTCACCGGCAAGATTTCTCCTGAACGCAAATACATGGAAGATCAAATGCTCAACACCTCTATATACTATGCCCCTGCCAAGAAGAAATGACCCGTCGGCGGTTTTCCGCAATCTCGACTGGACTACGGTCGTCATCTACCTGATCATGGTATTCGCCGGCATGGTGAGTATCTATGCCGCCAGCTACGACTTCGACAACGCCTCAATGCTGTCCGGAGCGGAGTTCTCCGGCAAACAGTTGCGATGGATCGGACTGTCATTCGGCCTCGGCCTGGTCCTTCTGCTTATCGATGCACGTATGTACGAGACATATGCCTATCCCATATACATATGTATTGTCATACTGCTGGCAATCACACCTTTTCTGGCAGAAGACACAAAAGGCTCGTACTCATGGATAAAATTCGGTCCCATGAGTCTGCAGCCGGCTGAATTCGCTAAATTCGCCACAGCTCTCGCATTGGCCAAGCTATTCAGCAGCTATCATTTTGACCTCAACAGCCGCTGGACGAACTATGTCAAGGCCCTGGCCATCATTTTCATCCCGATAGTCCTGATTCTGCTACAGAACGAGACCGGCTCCGCCCTCGTATTCCTGTCGCTATTCTTCGTACTGTACCGCGAGGGCATGAGCGGTCTGGTGTTGTTTGCCGCCCTCTTTGCAGTTGTCATATTCGTAGTCGCTATCAAGTACACGCAGACATCAATTCTCGGCATACCGACCGGTGAGTTCGTAGTATTCATAATGATTATGACGGTCATGACCGGTATGGCGGCCATATACTCAAGACGTCTCGAAACCGGCCGAAACCTCGTGTTCTGGTTCGCCGGAGCAGGATTTGTCGAGTATATACTGACGCTGTGCGGCATACCGGTGCCGGGGCTTCCCGTGAGCATCGCGCTCATCCTCATCGCCTGCGTCTATATAGCCGTCGAAGCCATAAAGTATCACAGGCCCAAACTCTTCATCACCATAGGCACAGCAATTGCAGCAATCATCTTCCTGTTCTCGGTCAACTTCGCATTTGACAAACTACAGCCCCATCAGCGCCTCCGCATCGAAGTTGCACTCGGAATTGTGGAGGATCTCAGAAATGCCGGATACAATGTCAACCAGTCGAAAATCGCCATCGGATCAGGCGGTTTCCTCGGCAAAGGTTTTCTCAACGGCACCCAGACTAAGCTGAAATACGTTCCGGAGCAACATACCGACTTCATTTTTTGCACTATCGGCGAAGAAGAAGGCTTCATCGGAACGATGATAGTCACACTACTCTTTATCGGAC
>CAMWZB010000175.1 GCA_947178655.1 uncultured Porphyromonadaceae bacterium | reverse complement strand
ACCTCGACGCATCACTCCGCGAACCGACCGACCGCCGCATCTTCGCCATAGCCAAAGCCATGAACCACGGCTACTCTGTCGACCGCATACATGAACTGACGAAAATCGACCGTTGGTTCCTATACAAGCTGCGCAACATCATCGACACGGCTGACGAACTCGCCAAGTCAGACAGCCCCGAGGACATTCCCGCACAGCTCTTACGCCTAGCCAAACAGCAGGGCTTCAGCGACTTCCAGATATCCCGCTCGGTGTTCAAGGAGCGACACAACGCCGATACCGACCTGTGCATGGGCGCAGTCCGCGCCCGCCGCAAAGAGCTTGGCATCATCCCGGTCGTGAAGCAGATCGACACCCTTGCCGCCGAGTATCCGGCAGCGACCAACTATCTCTACCTGACCTACAACGGCACCGAGAACGACGTAGACTACACCGGCGACGGACGCTCCGTGGTAGTGCTCGGCTCGGGCGCTTACCGCATAGGCTCGTCCGTCGAATTCGACTGGTGCTCTGTCAACGCGCTCCTGACAGCACGCAAGCAGGGCTACCGCTCGGTGATGATCAACTACAATCCCGAGACCGTATCGACCGACTACGACATCTGCGACCGCCTCTACTTCGACGAGCTCACATACGAACGCGTGATGGATATCCTCGAGCTGGAGAATCCGCACGGCGTGATACTCTCCGTGGGCGGACAGATACCCAACAACCTGGCAACCCGCCTCGACGAGGCCCATGTCAATATTCTCGGCACGACAGCCAAGAGCATCGACCGCGCTGAAGACCGACACAAATTCTCAGCCATGCTCGACAGCCTCGGCATCGACCAGCCGCGCTGGCGCGAGCTCACAGACTTCGCCGACATCGAGGAATTCGTCGAAGAGGTCGGCTTCCCTGTCCTTGTCCGCCCCAGCTATGTGCTCTCCGGCGCTGCCATGAACGTATGTTTCAATCATGACGAGCTCCACCGCGTCCTCAAGCTGGCCGCCAACGTATCGAAGAAGCATCCCGTAGTTGTGACAGAATTCGTGCAGGGCGCCAAGGAAATCGAAATGGACGCCGTGGCCGAAAACGGCGAAATCAAGGCATACGCCATCTCGGAGCACATAGAGTTCGCCGGCGTGCACAGCGGCGACGCCACCATCCAGTTCCCGCCGCAGAAACTCTACGTCGAGACAATGCGCCGCATCAAGAAAGTATCGGCACAGATAGCCAAAGAGCTCAACATCTCCGGGCCATTCAACATCCAGTACCTGGCCAAGGACAATGACATCAAAGTCATCGAGTGCAACCTCCGTGCGTCGCGCAGCTTCCCCTTCGTGTCGAAAGTCCTCAAAATCAACTTCATCGACCTTGCCACGCGCGTAATGCTCGGCGAGCACATCGAAAAACCCGCCAAGAGCGCTTTCGACCTTGACTATGTCGGAGTGAAAGCCTCGCAGTTCTCCTTCTCGCGACTGGGCGGAGCCGACCCCGTGCTCGGTGTCGACATGGCCTCGACCGGCGAAGTCGGCTGTATAGGCGACGACACCGACGAAGCGGTGCTCAAATCGCTCCTCGCCGTAGGACTCCGCGTACCCCACAAGGCAGTGCTGCTCAGCACCGGTACCCCCAAGCAGAAAGCCGACATGCTCGATGCCGCACACCTGCTCCACAAGGCCGGCCTCACCATCTACGCGACAAGCGGTACATGCCGCTTCCTCAACGAGAACGGCATACCGGCCGTACAGGTATACTGGCCATCAAGCCCCGACTCCCATCCACAGGCCGTGGAACTGCTCCACAACAAGCAGGTCGACCTGGTGGTGAACGTGCCCAAGAACTTCACCGGCACCGAGCTCAGCAACGGGCGCAAGATACGCCGCGCGGCAGTCGACCTGAACATTCCTCTGCTGACCAACTCCCGACTCGCATCCGCTTTCATCAAGGCATTCACTTCGATGCCTGTCGATGAAATACAGATCAAGCCATGGGAAGAATATTGATTATCGATTTCTCTTAATACCGTCGGGTTGTACCGGTCATGGCACAACCCGACTTTTTTTGTACCGCATTGATTTAATCGTTATCTTTGCACATCCAACAACCGACTACCATGAATATCAGACTAATCCTGTCATCGGTCCTGGCGGCCATCGCTTACCTGGCGACAGCAGAAGAGCCGGGCCGGTTCACCATCAGCGGACATGTCACGAATGTGCCGGACTCCACATCGCTGTCACTATATCGGTCAAGCGGCAAGCTCCTCAAAACCATCGCGACAGACACCATAATCAACGGACAGATACATTTCACCGACACCGTCTCGGGACCTAAACAGCAATATCTGCTTTCGGGCGAGTCCCGCGGACTGCCTACGTGGCTCGTTCCCATATGGGTGGAACCCGGAGCCGAAATCACGGTCTCCGGCGACGGCATCATGTATCCGCTCTGGGAGTTCGGCAGCACCGTCCCCGAACAGGCAAGCGAATCGGCGCTTACCAAAGCCACGCTGCCCGAATTCACCGAACTGCTCCGCCTTCAGACTGAGGAAACCGAAATCATAAAGCATCTGTTCATCGACCTGAAAGGCGCTCCCGAACACCAGCCATCACACTGGGCCCGAATCGATTCCATTCGAGCCCTATCCGCTCCCCTACTCAAAACGATGGATATTAAGAAGCTCGTCTACTTGGGCTCCGCACCGATCGATCAAGTGTGGCTCAACGTGTTTTCCGAATACGCAGAAACCGTCTACTCCAACCCGGAAAGCGACCTCGCCGAACCTGTGCGTGCCATCTACGGACGACTGACTCCCGAAATACTCGAAAGCGAAACCGGACAGAAAATCAAAGCTTACCTGACCTCAGGCAGCATCCTCGCCGAGGGCGACTGCATGATTGACGGAATACTCTACGACACACAAGGCCGCTCTCACTCGCTGGCTGAATTTTCCGGGAAACACATTCTGCTTGATTTCTGGAGCCGCGGATGCGGCCCCTGCATAGCCTCCATGCCCGAAGCAGAGGAAGTAGCCGCTCAGCATGCCGACCGCCTGGCCATCGTCAGCATATCACTCGACACCGAGGCAGACTGGAAAGATTTCTTAGCCGGAAAAGACTCAAACGTATTTCATTGGAATGAGCTCTCCGACAGACGTCCCGGACTCGCAGAACGCTATGGAGCATTCGGAATCCCTTACTACGTCCTTATATCGCCCGACGGCACAATCATCTCTAAATGGAGCGGTTACGGCCACGGCAGCCTGCACCAACAGGTGTCCACTCTGCTGAAATAAAATAACGGATGGCCCCGTCGCACGATGCCGCGGGACCATCCGGACTATATACGAAAACAGCCATAAGACTTTGACATCCTATGGCTGCTGTTGTGGGCGCTGAGGGATTCGAACCCCCGACCCTCTGCTTGTAAGGCAGACGCT
>CAMWZB010000174.1 GCA_947178655.1 uncultured Porphyromonadaceae bacterium | reverse complement strand
CGGTATGTCCGGGCGTCTGGTGCTCGGATTGTGTGCCGACCGGCGCAACCGCATATGGAACGGGACAGAGACTTCGGGCGTGAATCTGCTTGATCCGATGACCGGTAAAGTCGAGGTCCCGTCATGGTGCTCCGGGCATGAAAAGATTGTCATATCAATGACGTCTTATGACGGAGCCATATATACATCGTACTCCCGCAGCGGTATGGACCGTATTGACCCTGATACGAAATCCGTGTCGAGAGTTTTTCCGACCGGAGACGAGATTGACAACAACGTGTACTCGTACATTATTGACAGCGAGGGCAACGAGTGGGTCGGTCTGGGATTTGCGCTCTATCGCCGTCTGCGTGGCGAGAGTACGTTCAGACACATGACAGAAACAGGATATGACTGGATATACTGCATATATGAGGCCTCCGACGGGACGATATGGTTTGGAACGATGGGCAACGGCCTTTGGAAATACAACAAGGCAAACGGTACATTCAAGATATATACATACGACCAGAATTCATCGAATCCGAACGGCTTGAGGTCGAACTCCATCAATTCGATTATGGAGGATTCAGAGGGCAGGCTGTGGATTTCGACTGACCGCGGCGGCCTGAGCCGCTATGACAAGGCTAACGACAATTTCGTCACATACGGCATTGCCGAAGGACTGCCCGATGACGAAGTGTATGCCGTGATTGAGGACCGGGGAAAAAATCTGTGGTTCGGCACAAACAAAGGGCTTGTCCGCTTCACCCCATCGACGTCCGCAATCAGGGTATTTACCAGAGATGACGGTCTGCCTTTCGATCAGTTCAACTATAAGTCGGCCATATATACTCCTGACGGTACAGTATATATGGGCGGAATCAATGGTGTGGTTTCATTCCGGCCGGAGGACTATAAAGAACTCTCGGCCCCTCTGCCGATATATTTTACCGGTCTGAGCGTGCTGAATGAAGAAGTTAGGGCGAGCCATGATACGTTCCTTAAAGAGAATATTCTCTTTACCCGTAAATTAAAACTGAAGCATGATGAATCGACATTCTCACTCTCGATAGCCTCTCCGGAATTCATGCACCTTGGCAAATCCAGGTTCAGCTATCGCCTTCTCCCCGTGAGTGATGAATGGATTGACCTTAAGGACAACGAGATATCGTTCGCCAATCTGGCCACAGGGAAGTACACACTCGAGATAAGGGTTGAACGCGAATCAACGTTCTCAACGAGTAGTCTTGACATCGAGATTCTGCCGCCGTGGTGGAAATCGGACATCGCTTACATCGTTTACATACTTCTGACGGTAGCTGCCGCCACTATGTGGTTCCTTTGGTACCGTGGCCGCAAGGAGAAGCAGTTGCAGGCACATGAGAAGTCGATGATGGATATCAAGGACAAAGAATTATATCGCAGCAAGGTCAATTTCTTTACCGAAATCGCCCACGAGATTCGTACGCCTTTGTCGCTGATTGACCTCCCCCTTGAGGCTATGGAAGAACTCAAAATCGAGGACCCTCAGTTCAAGAAATATCTGTCGGTGACACGTATGAACACCCGTCGTCTGCTTGACTTGACCGGACAACTCCTTGACTTCGAGAAAATAGAATCCAGTCGGCTGACGCTTAAACGAGAGAATGTCGATATACCGGCTTTGCTCAACGACACTGCCGACCGCTTTGATATGCCGATGCGCCTTGACGGGAAGACTCTCATCAGAGAGATAGACCCTCATCCGCTGACTGTGGTGACAGACCGCGAGGCACTCATAAAGATAGTCAGCAATCTTCTCAATAATGCAAGAAAGTATGGCAAGTCAATCGTGCGTCTTTCATTGTCGCGCAACGGTTCGAACTTTGTGGTGAAGGTCTCCAGCGACGGAGCGAAAATCAGACCCGAGGACCGCGAGAGTATTTTCCGGGCTTTCTATCAGGCTGATGTCGCCTCAGAGATGAAGAACGGCGTAGGCATAGGACTGCCGCTTTCACGCTCGTTGACGACCTTGCTCGGAGGCACTCTTGTGCTGGAGGACAATCCTGACGAGGATGTCAACGTGTTCACAGTCACGGTTCCGGTGGTTGAGCCTGTGGCGTCAGAGGCTGTTTCCGATCCCGAAATAGGTGCGTACATGGTAGCCGGCGAGTCGAACCAGTCCAAGCCGCGTGCCGATGTATTCAGCATACTTCTTGTCGAGGACAATGAGACGATACTTGATTTCATCGCCGAGCAACTGTCGCATTCATTTGTCGTCAATACGGCGAGCAACGGTGTCGAGGCTCTGGAGAAACTCAGACAGAATCAGCCCGATCTCATCCTCACAGACATTATGATGCCTGAAATGGACGGGCTCGAGTTGTGCAATGCAGTCAAGTCGGACGTGAATCTGAGCCACATCCCGCTGGTGTTCATCACGGCCAAAAACGACCTTGAGAGCAAGATTCAGGGCCTGCAGTACGGCGCCGAGGCTTATGTGGAGAAGCCGTTCTCGATAAAGTATCTCCGAAACCTCATCACATCCATTCTTGACAATCGCCGACGCGAGCGCGAGGCATTTGTCAAGAATCCATTCTACACTTCCGAAAGTTCGCAGGTGGGAGAAGCGGACCGAGAATTCATGGAGAAAGTCAGGACTCTCATAGAAGAGCATATCGCTGACGAGAATTTCAGTGTAGACATGCTCTGCGACGGCCTCAATATGAGTCGTTCGGCACTTCTGCGCAAAATCAAGTCGCTGTTCGGCCTGTCTCCGATTGAGGTCATCCGCACCATTAAGCTCAAGCGCGCCGCCGAACTCATTCAGGACGGGCGCTATCGTATAGGCGATGTGTGCTATATGGTGGGTATTGCCACTCCGTCGTACTTCAGCAAATTGTTCTTCAAGCAGTTCGGCATGACTCCTAAAGAATTCGAAAAACAGTGTCGCTCAAGAAATAACGCCGACGACACTGTGCAGTCGTGAAACCTTTCAGCAGTCTTTTGAATAGGAATTGCCATAATTTGGCTTGTTTGCTATAGTTTTTTGAGTCTTTGCCCACTAATTTTGCACTGTCGCAGGCAGAGACCCTGCTCAGCCTGTCGGCACCGGTGCAACAAGCCTTAATATGAACTTAAAAAATCAAATCAACTAATAATCATGAAATCAAGTGTTCTGACTTTCGCAGTCCTCGCTCTCGCGGCCAATCTCTGCGGAGCTGCGGAAATCATTCCTGTGGAGACCGACGCCACGGCTCTGGTATTTACCGTCGGCGATGACGGACGCCTCTATCAGTCATACTTCGGAGAGAAACTCGACAATAGCGCCGAATATGCTATGCTGCCCAAAGGCAAGGAAGCATGCCTCACTCATGGGATGGAGGACTATTTCGAACCGGCCCTTCACATCAACCGCACGGCTTCGCCTAACTCTTCGACTCTGCTGAAGTATAAGTCCCACCAAGTGCTGAAC
>CAMWZB010000173.1 GCA_947178655.1 uncultured Porphyromonadaceae bacterium | reverse complement strand
TAATTAGAGTTTGCCGAGGACAGCACCGCTGCCTTCGTCGCCGAGGATGAATCGGAGCGGCGATAAATTCTTAGCTATGGACTCTCCGTCGTATAGGCACGAATTCGATCCGGTGCCCATTATGCATGCAATACCCGGGTTCTGTCCGCACAGTGCACGGGCAGCGGCGAGAAGGTCGGTGTAGACTTCTACCGTCTCGGCCGAAGGTATGTTGGCCTTGATGGCCATAGCTACGTTGGAGCATACTTCAGCAGAAATGCATCCGGCACCGTAGAAGAAGACTGACGTCACCGACGCAGCGATGTCTCCCAATTCAGGGACGAGCTCTGATGCTATGCGAGCACGCATTTCTTCTTCGGTAAGCATCACGGCATTCATTCCCATGGTGAATACCTGCTTTTCGACTTTTCCGTCGTTTAAGGCACACCAATCGATTTTGGTGCTGCCACAGTCTGCGATCAGTATCATATTTTGATGTATATTTTTTTTAGATATAATATGTACCCTATGGCCCAGTTAAGACCAAGGAATAACAGAGCGTATATAAGAGAGGCGAGTTTGGGCTGTCCGTCACCGGTGACAGCGTAGATAGCGTCGAGGACGGTCCTGTGCACGCTGGTATCTGCGAATTTCACCCCGAATACGATGGCCAGTACTGTCGACACACAGTATACGAAGAGCGGATTGACTCCTATGACCTCGAAGAAGGGCGTCCAGCGACTGTGCCCGCGAACATCTATAATCCATATCATGAGAGCCAGCACGGAAGCCGCCATGCCGCATGTGGTCAGCACGAATGTTGGCGACCATATTTTCTTGTTCAGCGGCAATCCGTACGACAGCAGCAGTCCGGCGAAGAGCAGGGCAGTACCGCAGACGAACAGCCGGCAGCAACGCTCGTTGTTGTCCTTGTGTCGCAGTATCATGCCGCCGCAAAGCCATCCTATGAGCATATGCGCTATCGAAGGCACGGTGCTCAGCAGTCCCTCGGGGTCAAGTTTGAGGCTGACGCCGTCGATGGTGTCGGTGTACAGATGATTCGGCCCTATCAAGTAGTTGTCTACGATGTAGATGATGTTGTCGGTAGAGAATTCGTAGCCACGTCCGAGCAGGAGCACAAGCGCATACACCGTAAGCAGTGCGGTCACGGTCCAGCCGAGGGCCTTGCGTGGTATGAGCAGGGCCAGAATAGTGCCGATGCCATAGCACAAGGCCAGTCGCGGGAACACTCCGAGCACTCTGATGGTGCCGAACGTGAATACGCAGTCGGCAAGTGGCTTGCCCGCCGCTACACCACGCACGAACCGTGCGAACCACACGATGGCCAGGCCGATGAGAAATATCACGATGGTGCGCCTGAGCACTTTCCACAAGGATTTCGTCGTCAATCTGTAGTCATAGCGGCGCATCGAGAAGCAAGCCGACACTCCCATAATGAACATGAAGAACGGGAAAACGAGATCGGTCGGGGTCAGACCGTTCCACGAGGCGTGCCGAAGCGGGGCGTAGATGTTTGCCCACGACCCAGGATTGTTCACCAATATCATGGCTGCGACTGTAAGACCCCTGAACACATCAAGAGCTTTCAGCCGTTGCTTGTCGGCGATGGCAGTACATTCGGTCATGATCGTGTCATTTGGCGGAGGTTGTACATTCATCTACCAGATATGCGATTGATTTGTACGGTATGCCGCTGTTGGCGGTCAGACCGATTTCGCATGTGCGGGAGTTGGAGTAGCCGTATTTGATTCCGGCGGCTTCAAGCTGCGGTTTGAGCTTTCGAAGTCCCCATGCGTTCAACTCGGGGCGTGTGAAGCCTTTGTCGCCGGCGAATCCGCAGCACCCCACTTCTTCAGGCACAAGCACATTGGTCGAGCACATCTGTGCCAGTGCTATAATCGTCGAATTGAGTTTCATCAGACGGCTCGAGCACGTTATGTGCAGTGCGATTGGTATGTCGTGACGGTGTAACTTCAGATGTGGGGCCAGGAAGTTGTAGATGAATTCCGATATCTCATGTACCTTGAGGGTCCTGAAACCCTTCTGCATGCGGTGCATGCACGGACTCTGGTCGCAGACAACGGGCAGCGTACCGCCTTCCGATGCCTCGATGAGGGCCGCTTCGAGCTGTTCGGTCTTTTCATCTGCTATGTCCGGCATGCCTTTGCTTTCCCATATCATGCCGCAGCAGAGCTTCGACATATTTTTCGGGAAAACCACGTCGAACCCGGCCTTCCGGCACAGGCTCACGAATACTTCGGGCAACGGGCGCACATGTCTGTCGGTTTCCTCGCTCCGGCCCATGGTGCGGTTGATGCACGACGGGAAGTATACCACTTTGCGCGGACGCGAATTGTCGGCAGGGAATCGGTCGGGCAGCCGGTTGCCGTTGAAGGGCACCGGAAGCGCGGGAGTCCAAAGCGGCAGGCCGAGGTGATGAAGCCCCTTGCCTATTGCTGTCACTCCTTTGTCTCCGAGCACTGTGTGTGCAGCCTGTGCGCATCCCAAGGCTATACGCAGACCTGTCGTTATGCCGCCCAGATGGTGTGCTGCCACGGCTCCTGCTTTGCGGCCTGCCGGTCCGAGACCGGCTTCGCGAATATCGTGGATGAGATCGGAAGTATTAATCGACATCGGGCACGATGTGCTGCACAGTCCGTCGCCGGCACATGTCTCGTTGCCGTAATACCTGAATCCCTCCTCGAGCGCTTTCAGGCGTCGCGGGTCTGATCCTTCAGCTGTGAGACGGGCAATCTCGCGACGGCACACTATGCGCTGACGTGCCGACAGGGTCAGCCCGCAGCTCACACAGTTCACTTCGCAGAATCCGCACTCTATGCAGCGGTCAACGTGCGGATTGGTCAGCGGCATCGGTTTGAGGCAGTTGATGTAGCACTCGGGGTCGTCGTTGAATATCACTCCGGGATTGAGCAGGCCTTCAGGGTCGAATGCTCGCTTGATGCGTTTCATCAGTTCCCAGGCTTGGGACCCCCATTCATGTTCGACAAAGGGCGCCATGTTGCGTCCGGTGCCGTGTTCTGCTTTCAGTGAACCGTGGTGTTCGTCAACTACGAGAGTGACTATCCGCTCCATCAGGTCCTTGTAGCGTGCGACCTCTTCCGGAGTGTCGAACGACTGCGATATGATGAAATGGAAGTTGCCTTCAAGAGCGTGACCATAGATGCACGCATCATCATAGTGGCAGTCAGTGAGTATCTTCTGAAGTTTTACGGTAGCCTCGGGCAACTCTTCAATCGGGAATGCGATGTCCTCGATGAGCACAGTCGTTCCGGGACGGCGGGTTCCGCCTACGGCAGGGAATATTCCGGAGCGCATCTGCCAGTATTCGCCCACAGTTTTCGGGTCGGTCTCGAAGTGCGCCGGACTGAAGAGCTCGTATCGGTTAAGAACGTCCGTTACCTCAGCCATTTTTCGGCCAAGTTCAGCTTCGCTC
>CAMWZB010000172.1 GCA_947178655.1 uncultured Porphyromonadaceae bacterium | reverse complement strand
GATATGTGTATAAGAGAAAGATGGTCAGCTGTGAGAATCAGGCCTCCGCATGCGTTCTCGGCGGTCACGGCAAGCTCGGTGGTAGGAGGTGATGCGCGGGCGATGTCTACAACATCAAAGCCGGCGCCCACGAGAGTGCCGATGACGAGATCCTTGACCATAGGTCCTGACAGACGGGCGTCGCGGCCGACGACTATCGTGCGCGAAGTCTTAGTAGTGGTCGAGGATATAAACTTGGCAAATGCGGCGGTGAACTTGACTATGTCAAGGGGTGTCAGACCCTCGCCGACAGGTCCGCCAATCGTACCGCGGATACCTGATATTGATTTGATAAGTGCCATAATGTGAAAGAAGTAAGTATAGGAAGTTTCTTTATTGTTCTTACTGACGGCGGTCGTAGGTGAGCCGGAAGAGATATGGCTGGACGTATGACTCTTCGTCGGTCAGCCCCATCTGCGACTTGACCACCAGGTCGACCTCGCAATCGACGGGCAGGAATGCGAGCGGACGCTGTACGCCAACGCCCCATGTGACAGACGCCTGTATGCTGTAGTTGTTGTAGCGGAACCAATACGGGCTGAGCGATATGTTGTTGCCCTGGCCCTGGGGTAGCTTTCCGTCGGCATATGCTGAGAGGGCATATCTTGTGTAGCGGAAATATATCTGTTCATTATTCTCCACCATATTGCCCTCGGTGCCCGGACTGATGACGCGCATGTAAAGCAGGCCGTCGGGGTCGATGCGGTAGTAAGGAGCGTCGGGGCCGTATTCGAAAACGCTGTCCTCGGGGATGTCCATGATGACGTTCTGGTCGGCCAGATAGTTGTTGACATACATGTCTTCTTCGTTGAGCAGCTCGGCATATGACTTGGAATCATCGCATGAGCATACAGCGGCCAAAGCGAGCACGAATACTGCTATCAGAGAATATTTCTTCATTATTTATTGATATATCGTTTTTTGTTTTCCTGAAGGATTGAGCGGAAGCGCTCGGCGGCATCTTCAAGCGAGCCATAGAATTCGCCGCCGGCAGCGTTCAGATGTCCGCCGCCACCGAAATACTCGCCGCACACTTCGTTGACCGGGAAGTCGCCACGGCTTCGCATGGATATGCGTATGCAGTCGGCTTCCTGACGCATGAAGCAGCTGTATACGATTCCGGGGATGGCAAGCGGCCTGTTGACCAGACCTTCGGTGTCGCCTTTGACGTAGTGGAAGCGATTCAGTTCGTCGCGAGAAAGCGTAATAAGGGCTGCACCTTCGGCGTCGAACACCTCCATCTTTTGTAGCAAAGCATAGGCGTTGAGCTTTAGGCAATTGGACGAAAATGTGTTGAAAAGACTGTTGTAGAGTTTCTCTTTGTCAGCTCCCTTGCGGACGAGCTCGGCGGTGACATCGAACAGCTCGGGGTCGGAGCAGTTGTATGCAAAGTTGCCGGTATCAGTCATCATGCCGGCAAGCAGACACTCCGCCGCATTTTTGTCTATGAAGTTAAAAAGCTCAAGACGGCAGAACACTCTGAACAAAAGATATGCCGTAGCGGCCATCTCCGGATGGGAGATTACGACTTCGGCATCAATAGAAGGGTTCAGATGATGGTCAATGACTATCATGGGAGCTTTAGCGCCCTCAAGCAGGGCCTGTATCCGGCCCGTGCGGGGCAATTCGTTGAAGTCCAAGCAGATTATAAGGTCAGCTTCACGGATAAGGCGTACGGCAAATTCGCCGTACTTCGATGCATCGACCATCTCTTTGGCACCCGGGAGTGTACGCAGGTTGGCAAGGGCCGGGTCAGGGATGAGCACGCGAATGTCCTTGCCGAGCGCAGAGAATACGGGCATGGCCGCAAGGCTCGAGCCGATGGCATCGCCATCGGGACCTGTATGGCATACGGTCACGATATGTTCGGCTCGGTCGATAAGCGACTTGGCCCGCGCTATGGCTTTTTCGTCAATTCGTCGGGATATCATATCACACAATTATCCGGCAAAGTTACGAAAAATGCACGAAGGACAGCACTCCTTGCATGGATGCTGTCCATGTTTTAAGATTAATTAAGAGCCGGCTTCAAGGGAAAGTGAAGCGGTGTGCGAGCCTACTCGGATATGGCCTCCCGGACCTCCTTGAGCCATCGGCTGATACGGCCGTCGGTGTACTCTGGATGGTTCACCTGGTCAAGCACCAGACCGCACATCAGCGCACCGTCGGCAGCCCGCGAATGGTTGAACGTATACTCTGTGGCCGGGAACGCGCCTGTCATGGAGGCTCCGGTCCGGGCGAATCGTTCGTAGAGTTCTCCCACGGCGTTGCAGAAAGTCTCACTCATCGTCTGGTCGCCGCATCCGAACACGGCTACCGTCTTACCTCGCAGGTCAAGAGCCCCAAGACCGTCGACAAAGTCGTACCAGTCCTCCTGCAGTTCTCCATTGCCCCAGGTTGATGTGCCGGCGAGGATGACATCATAATCGGCCAAAGCATGTGGCGCCGTTGATGCCACATCATGGATGTCGGAGTCATCCAGACCAAGCACCTTGGCAATATCCGCAGCCACTTCAGCCGTAGTTCCAGTTGTGGAGCCGTAAAATATACCGATTCGTTTCATCGTTTCAAAGTTAAAGTGTTATGAATTTACAACACGTGGCAGACGCCGAGTGTTCGATATTATAGAGCCGACACCTTATATTGTCACATAAATTTCGTACCTTTGTCAGTGATTTAAATAACCTACTATGGAATCAATACGTCAAATATATAAGATAGGCCACGGCCCGTCGAGTTCGCACACCATGGGGCCTCAGACCGCCGCGACAAAATTCGCAGAGCGCACGTCAGGACGTGCTTCGCGCTACACTGTGACGCTCTACGGCGCACTGGCCGCCACCGGCCGCGGACACCTCACCGATCAGGCCATACTGAGCGTGCTCACTCCGGTGGCTCCTGCCGAAATCGAATGGAAGCCCGAGACTGTGCTGCCGTTCCACACAAACGGCATGACATTTCATGCGTTCGATGACAAGGGCGATGAATTCGACTCCTGGACAGTCTACTCGGTCGGAGGCGGCGACATCGTAGAAGAAGGCCAGCAGCGCACTTCAGGCCCGTCGATATATCCGCTCACCAAAATAAAAGACATTCAGGCCGAGTGCGAGGCTACCGGCACCAGCTACTGGGAGTACGTCGACCGCTGCGAAGGTGCGGACATATGGGACTATCTCGCTGAAGTATGGAAGGTGATGAGGCAAGCAGTTGAGCGTGGCATCGAAGCTGAAGGCGTACTACCCGGAGGGCTGGGCGTGCGGCGAAAAGCAGTTAGCTACTACGTGCACGCGGCAGGATTCAACGCATCACTCAAGAGCCGCGGACTGGTTTACGCCTATGCTCTTGCCGTGTCTGAAGAAAATGCATCCGGCGGCCTTATCGTCACAGCCCCGACCTGCGGCTCGTGCGGCATCGTTC
>CAMWZB010000171.1 GCA_947178655.1 uncultured Porphyromonadaceae bacterium | reverse complement strand
ATCATATATACTATAACGGCAGCACCCCCGCATATCATATACAACTATTGGAAATTTTTCATTCTTTTATAGAATCGGATTAGGGCGATACGAAAAAAAAGCAGTAACTTTGTCACCGATTATTCACAACCTTTAATCAATAATACATGAATTATCTTAAATTATTTGCAGCAGTTGCTGTGCCGGCCCTCCTGTCAGGCTGCTCTGGAACAGAATCGAAGGCTTCATACGATGTGATTCCCACCCCTTGCGAGGTGACCGTCGATACCGCCGCTGCACCATTCGTCCTTTCATCATCCACTCCTGTCGTATATACTGAAGGAGATTCTGTCCTGGCCCGCTATGCCGGCTTCCTCGCTGAGTATATAAAGAACCAGACAGGCATCAGCCTCAGCGTTAAGCCGGGCGCAGTCACCACCACCGGAGCCGTCTTCCTCACGGCCGACAACGGTGAAGGAAATCCCGAAGGATATGTACTCAACGTCAGTGCCGAAGGTGTCACCATTTCCGGCAACACAGCCGCAGGTACTTTCTATGGAGTACAGACACTCCGCAAATCTATCCCTGCAGTCAAAGTCGACAAGGTGATTCTGCCTGCGGTGACCATCAATGACGAACCGCGTTTCGCATACCGTGGCGGACATCTCGACGTATCGCGCCACTTCTTCCCGGCCGACTCCGTCAAGACATACATCGACATGCTGGCGATGCACAACATCAACCGCTTCCACTGGCATCTTACCGACGACCAGGGCTGGCGAATCGAAATCAAGAGCCGTCCACGGCTCACAGAAGTAGGCTCACACCGCGACGGCACCGTCATAGGCCGTTCCAGCGAATATGACTCCATCCCTGTGGAAGGATTCTACACTCGCGAGGAACTCAAGGACATCGTGAAGTACGCCGCAGACCGCAACATCGAGATTATCCCCGAAGTAGACCTTCCCGGACATATGCTCGCTGCTCTTGAGTCGTACCCCGAACTTGGCTGCACCGGTGGCCCGTACAAAGTATGGGGTCGTTGGGGCATAGCAGAGGACGTTCTCTGCGCAGGCAATCCCGAAACTCTGAAATTCCTCGACGACGTGTTCGCCGAACTCATCGACATATTCCCCTCGAAAGTATATCATATCGGCGGAGACGAATGTCCCAAAGTGCGCTGGAAAGAGTGCAAGGTATGTCAGGCGGCCGCCGACCGTCTCGGTTTCCGCAACGACAGCCACGGCACCCGCGAAGCAAAACTTCAGAACTATGTGATGCACCACGTAGCCGACTTCCTGGCGCAGCACGGCCGTCGTGTCATCGGTTGGGACGAAGTGCTTGACAGCGACTTCTCGGAAGACGCCATGGTCATGTCGTGGCGTGGTGAGGAAGGCGGCATCGAAGGCTCCCGTCGCGGACACGACGTCATCATGACTCCCTGTCCCTATCTGTATTTCGACTACTACCAGACCGGTGACACCGAGAACGAACCTCTTGCCATCGGCGGATACATCCCCGTAGAAAAAGTCTATGGATACGAACCCGTCCCGGCAGTACTCACCGAAGATGAAGCCAAGCACATAAAGGGCGTGCAAGCCAACGTCTGGACAGAATTCATACCGACCTTCAGCCAGGTACAGTACATGGCACTCCCCCGCTTCGCCGCCCTCAGCGAAGTGCAGTGGTCAAAGAAAGGCAGCCGCAACGACTTCGACGAGTTCGCCGCACGCCTCACACGCATGACCGAACTCTACAAGAATGAAGGCTGGAACTACGCCACTCACATCTTCGACATCCACGACAACCGCGTCATAGACACCAAGGCAGGAACAGTCACCGTGTCGCTCGACACATATGACAATGCACCCATCCACTACACCCTTGACGGCACTCAGCCCACAGAGGCCAGCCCCGTTTACACCGAACCCATCGTGATGTCGGAAGCCGTGCAGCTCAACGCTCAGGCATTCCGCGACGGCAAGCCCGGACGCCTGTACAGCAACACCGTTGCATTCAGCAAAGCCACCGGCAAGCCCGTCACACTCAACGTGCAGCCCACAGAGCGATTCACATTCGGAGGAGCGCCCATGCTGACCGACGGCACATACGGCTCCCCCACCTATGCCGACGGACATTGGCTCGGATTTCAGGCACCGGTCGTTGAAGCAACCATTGATTTCGAAGCTCCCCAGACCATCAGCAAAGCCTCTATCCGCAACAAAGTAGCCACTGCCGACTGGATATTCGACGCTCGCAGTTTCGAAGTACTCACTTCAACCGATGGCAAAGAATACACCTCTGTGGCAAAGATGGATATCCCCGAAATGATTGTTCACACCACCAAAGTGAATGAGCACTCACTCGAATTCGAACCAGTCGAAGCCCGCTACATCAAGTTCCGCATCGGATCAGAGTCGTCGATGCCCAAATGGCACTATGCTCCCGGCCGTCAGGCCCTTCTCTTCCTTGACGAGCTGAACGTATACTGATTCATAACACCTTACAATTGACGGAGGCTGTGGCTACTTTCTTTAGTCACAGCCTCCGGTCCGTATACGGCGGCGACTCCTATGAAAAACTCGTCAGAGAATCGAATGTCGTCCGAAGAAAGGCTTTAATTACAGCTTTATATGCTCTTTGGCAATTTTTAGTACGTGATGTTTTTTTATTAGAGTGCAAAGCGTTAATTTTGCATACTAATAAATATATCACTCATGAAAGACCTCGAACTGATCACCAATATTAAGGTAAAGGCTTACGACGAGCTGGACGACACCGAACGCCGCCTCTGCGAACTCGCCATACAGGCGACCGCAGGCTCATACGCGCCATACAGTCACTTCAATGTCGGAGCGGCAATCCTGCTCGACAACAGCGAAATCGTCACCGGAGCCAATCAGGAAAATGTCGCATACCCCTCCGGAACTTGCGCCGAACGCTCAGCCTGCTTCTATGCAGGAGCCAAGTATCCCGAGGCGCGTTTCGTGATGATAGCCGTAGCGGCTAAGAACAGTAGCGGCGAACTCACACCTCTGCCGACGGCACCCTGTGGCGCTTGCCGCCAGGCTCTGCTCGAGTACGAGATGCGGTCAGGCCATGATGTCCCCGTACTTTTGGCCGGCCGCGACTGTGTATACCGCCTCGAATCCGTTCATTCGCTCCTGCCTCTGTCTTTCACGGAGTTTTGATACATATTGATAATCATAACCATAACATCGACAATGGATTTCATAGAAGAACTCACCTGGCGCGGCATGATACACACCATGATGCCCGGCACAGAAGAACAGCTCCGAAAGGAGATGACCACAGCGTACCTCGGCATCGACCCCACGGCCGACAGCCTCCATATAGGACACCTCTGCGGCGTGATGATGCTCCGCCACTTCCAGCGCTGCGGACATAAACCCCTTGCTCTGATTGGCGGCGCCACCGGTATGATTGGCGATCCCTCGGGAAAATCGGCAGAACGCAACCTGCTTGAC
>CAMWZB010000170.1 GCA_947178655.1 uncultured Porphyromonadaceae bacterium | reverse complement strand
GCTTCAGTTCATTACCGACAGCAGCAACTCGTCGGACTTACATCTGCGAAACCGGCTGCGCAACACCCTTCTCCCGGCTCTCGATGCGGCATTCCCCGGCGCGGTCGATGCGATTCTCCGTACTGTCGCGAATCTCGAGAGCACTGCCGCCATATATAGCGAAGCTGTCGAGACCAAGCGTAAGACTTACTTAGACGGTGATTCGCGCCTGCGTCTGCTTGAACTGGTGCAGTCCGAACCCGAGGCACGGACGCTGCTCTTCGAATTCCTCCGTCCGCTCAGTTTCACCTATACACAGGTGTGCGACATGGCTGACGGAGCCTCGCGCTCAGGCGCCACATTCATGTCTGCCGATGGCCGGACCGTGGCTGAAATCAGTCACGGAATCCTCGACATATCCGATGCTTCGCGTCTGCACGTCGCAGACCGCGACACATTCGAGGTGAGTCTCCGGCACGACATCGCAGAACCGGTCCACATAGCCGTGAGCCGTCATGACATAGCCGAATTCCGCCCCGGACCGTTGGGCGCACGCACGGCTTTTTTTGATGCATCGGTGCTTGACGAGCCACACCGCTGGCAGTTCAGGCACTACCGCCGCGGCGACCGCATGGTGCCTTTCGGCTCCGTGAAGTCGAAGCTGGTGAGCGATCTCTTCGCCGGAGCGCGATACTCGGCATCGCAGAAGCGTGCCGCATGGCTGCTGACGTGCGATGACGAGCCTGTGTGGATTCCGGGTCTGCGCAATTCGGCACGGTTTGCTCTCGGACCGTGCACCAAACAATATATCCGTCTTGAAATTATTGACTGATAGAACGAAATAACACCATTATAGCATCTGCAATGAAAACATCCGTTTGTCTTTTTCTCGCTGCTGCGGCCTCAGTTCTACAGGCCGGAGCAACGTCTGTGGCCGATATTGTAGTCACAGATGCCTATCGCTGGCATGGCGATACCATCTCACAGGGCGAATTTTTCGCCACAGCTCCGTCTGCTACCGAAATAGTATCGACCTATTATGCCCAGCCGGGTTTCGGCTTCCCTATCTCGCATACGTGGAAGCTGAAGAACGACATCAGTTCATATCCGCGTCTATCCACACCGAACCGTCTGCATCAGGCCATCTATAATATGGGGCTCGACGAGATGGTCAATGCTGTCGAGCCTGACACCACTCTCCGCACAGGCAAGGAGTGGGCCGGCGTATGGACGCGTGATGTCTCATACTCAATCATTCTCTCCATGGCTTACCTTCAGCCCGAGGCCTCGCGCATATCGCTGATGAAGAAAGTCAATCCGAATGGCGTCATCATCCAGGATACAGGCAGCGGCGGCGCATGGCCGGTCAGCTCCGACCGCGAGATATGGGCTGTGGCGGCTTTTGAGGTCTACAAGGCCACAGGCGACCGCAAGTGGCTCGAATATATCTATCCCGTCATCAAGAAGTCGCTTGACGAAGATGCCCTGACGGTCCTGTCAGGCTCAGGTCTGGTCAAAGGTGAGACGTCGTTCATCGACTGGCGTGAGCAGAGCTATCCCAAGTGGATGAACATGGCCGACATCTACAATTCGGAGGCTCTCGGAACATCGGTCGTACACGCACAGGCGCTGCGCACTCTTGCCGAGATTGCCCGCGAACTCGGCCACAAGAAGGAGGCCGAGGAGTACGGGGCTCGTGCTCAGGCTGTCGCTGATGCCATTAACAAGAATCTCTGGCTCGATGACAAAGGCTACTATGCCATGTACAACTACGGCCGTAACTTCCCCATTCTCAATCCGCGCGCCGAAACGCTTGGCGAGGCTCTTGCCATCATCTACGATGTGGCCGACGCCGACCGTGCACGCATCATCACCGAGAACAATCCCACCACACCTTTCGGCGCTGCGATATTCTTCCCTCAGATTGCCGATATGCCTGCCTACCACAACAATTCACTGTGGCCCTGGGTGGCCGCATACTGGGCTATTGCCAATGCCAAGGCAGGCAATGAGCAGGGCGCGCTCGAGGCTATCGGCTCGATATTCCGTCCGGCCGCACTCTTCGCAACCAACAAGGAGAATTTCAACCTCGACAACGGCGACATAGCCACCGAACTGAATTCGTCGAACATGCTCTGGTGTCTGGCCGGAAACCTCGCCGTGACCAACCGTCTGCTTTTCGGCATAAATTTCGAGCGTGACGGTCTCCGTTTCGCTCCGTTCGTCCCCAAGGCTCTCGCTGCTGAACGCACCCTTGACAACTTCAAGTACCGCAACGCGACGCTCTCCATCACAGTCCGCGGCTATGGCGACCGCATCAAGTCGTTCATGCTCAACGGCAAGGAGCGTAAAGACGCCTTCATTCCGGCCAATATCAAGGGAGACAACACCATCGTCATCACTATGGCGGACAACGAAATCAGACCGCTCAAAGTCAATCATACACGCAACGTCAAGGCCCCTCTTACGCCCGTCACATGGATTGCCGACGGCCTGCTGCAGTGGAATCCGATCGAGTATATAGGCTCATACCGCATCCTTCGTGACGGCAAAGTAGTGGCAGAGACCCGTCAGACATCATTCGATGTATCGGTCCCGGGCGACTATCAGGTCATAGGAGTCTCGCCGGACGGCGTCGAGAGTTTTGCCTCTGAGCCGCGCAGCTCACGCAAGGCTGCCATCGTACAGATGCCGGGCGAAGGTACGGCTGTCGCTTCCGCCGAGGTTTCCTATACACCGGCTACGCCTGTCGAAGGCTATACGGGCTCAGGCTTTGTGGAGATTGACCGGAAGTCAGCTCCGCTTTCCATCCCCGTCACAGTGTCTTCTGACGGCATCTATGCCATTTCGGTCCGATATGCCAACGGCAATGGTCCAGTCAACACCGAAAACAAATGCGCCATCCGGACGCTTTCGGTCGACGGTCAGCGTCAGGGCGTAGTCGTGTTCCCGCAGCGAGGTGTGAACAATTGGGATGACTGGGGTATGTCCAACACCGTGCTCGTCCCGCTCAAGAGCGGAGCTCACACCGTAACGATAGATTTCCGTCCCGAAAATACCAATATGAATATCCATACGAACCATGCACTGCTTGACCGCGTGGAACTCGTTAAGGTAGGCGACTGATACCGGAGTACGGCGAACCAAATCAAGATATAAAGCGTTGGAAGTGTATATATTAAGTACACTTTCAACGCTTTGTTATGAAAAAAGTATTCTCACTCCTCTTTGTCGGTCTGCTGCTCTGTGCATGCAGCCCGTTCTCGCTTGTCAACAGCGAGACATACAATAACGCTGACCTGGCCGACTATCATACGTTCCGCATCGTCACACCTGCCGACGGCCATCTTCCGCCGGGTATGCAGATGGTCACCTACTACAATATCGCCGCTGCCATACGTGAGCAGATGGTAGATCGCGGTTTCTCTGAGGATCCGGCATCGCCTCTGCTGATAAACATCGGTCTGACCGTACACAAAGAGATTGCCAC
>CAMWZB010000169.1 GCA_947178655.1 uncultured Porphyromonadaceae bacterium | reverse complement strand
GCTCAGACAATGACTGCTCCGCTCTGCTACGACGACCGCGCAAAACTCCTTCGCTACGCCCTGTCAAGAGGATTCGAGAGCAGGCTCGCATCATCAGTGATAAAAAAACTGGCACAGGAATAGCAGGCAATATCCCCTTAACACTAATCTGACAATCCGATTCTATGAAAAAATATCTGCACCACATTACGTCTGCTTTACTCCTTACACTCGCAGCAGCCCTCTCCGCACAGGCGGCACAACCCGAAATAGTCGTAAAAGCGCAGCGAGGCGCATTCCCCATCGTCGATGCCAAAGGCGTCGCCGCGACTTTCTATGTCGACAGTACCGATGCGGAGGTCGTCCGTACGGCCGCAGATGCCGTCGCTTCCGACATCTGCCTCATCACAGGCATTAAGCCTCAGGTGACAGCCGACATCACCGGAACGCGATACCCCGTCATCGCCGGAACTCTCGGACAGTCGGCGCTTGTCGACGACATGGCCGCCCGGGGACGCATTGATACAGCCGGAATAGCCGGACGGTGGGAGGCATTCGGTCTCGCAGTAGTAGACAACCCCGTCAAAGGAATCAAAAAGGCCCTTGTAGCTTACGGCTCCACACCTCGCGGCACTGCATATGCCCTCTTCGAGCTATCCAAGATGATGGGCGTGTCGCCTTTCGTATGGTGGGCCGACGTCCGCCCGGAGCCTCGGGAAGCACTGTTCGCCACGAAAGGAAGCATCAAGGTCGGAGAACCGTCAGTGAAATTCCGGGGAATATTCATCAACGACGAGGATTGGGGACTCACTCCCTGGGCGGCAAAGAACATCGACAGCAAGTACAATAACATCGGGCCCAACACCTACGCCCGGGTCATGGAACTGCTCCTGCGCCTGCGCGCCAACGTACTGTGGCCCGCCATGCACCTGTGCTCAGAAGCGTTCTGGGCCAATAAAGACAACCTCCCAGTGGCGCATAAATATGACATTGCTCTCGGCTCAAGCCACTGCGAGCAGATGCTGCGTGACAACGAATGGGAGTGGCGCCGCTATGAGGACGGAACAGGCACATACGAGAACTGGAACTTCGTCACCAACACCGACCGCATCAAACGCTATTGGGAAGAGCGGGTGGCCGAAAGCAAAGGATACTCGGCCATGTACACCCTCGGCATGCGTGGCGTCCACGACTGGGGCATCAGCGGCTATCCGTCCACCGAAGACAAGGTGCGCGGACTCACCGAAATCATCGACTTCCAGCGCTCTCTGATAGCCAAGCACATAGGCGACCCGACCGAAGTGCCGCAGATATTCATCCCCTACAAGGAAGTGCTCGACGCTTACAACGCCGGACTACAGGTGCCTGATGACGTCACCCTCACATGGGTCGACGACAACCACGGATACGTACGCCAGCTACCCACACTGACCGAGCAGAAACGTAGCGGCGGACACGGCGTATACTATCACCTGTCGTACTGGGGCACACCCGAAGACTATCTTTGGATATGCTCGACATCACCCTCGCTCATAAGCTACGAACTCGTCAAAGGCTATGAGAACGGCATACGCGACCTGTGGGTCATCAACGTTGGCGACATCAAGCCGGCTGAAGCCGAACTGCAGTTCTGCATGGACCTGGCCTGGGACATCGACCGCTGGCAACCGTCGCAAGCGTGGAAATACAGCCGTCACTGGGCCGCCGGAACATTCGGCGACAACGTGGCCGACGACATCGCCGACATCAAGCTGCGATACTATCGCCTCGCGGCGGCGGCCAAACCTGAGCATGTATTCCGCGTCGCCTTCACCGACAGCGAGATTGAAAGTCGCCTCGACGAGTACGCAGCCATCGCGGCAAAGACCGACAGCGTGGCATCGCACATCCCGGCAAGGCTGCGCGACGCTTACTTCCAGATGATAGAGTATCCCGTCAAAGGAGCATGGTACATGAATGTCAAGACGCTGCGCGCGCGTCAGGGAGCAGCATACGCCGATGAAGTGCGTCATGCTCATCAGCGCATCGACAGCATCACAGCCATATACAATACCGGTATAGCCCACGGCAAATGGAACGGCATGATGGACTGCCGTCCGCGCAGGCAGCGACAGTTCGACCTGCCCGAGATAGCGGCGACACCACTTGCAGCAAGTCCGGCATACAGCACCGTAGAGGCATCTGAATACACAGGCGTCCGAGGGATATTCGAAGAGTTCGAAGGACTCGGCACGGGCCGGAGCAGCATAGCCGTATGGCCCATGGACTATACCGAATACGACACTGTCTCCTGTCTCTCCGATGCGCCCTACGTGGACTATACAGTACCCGTACGCAAAGGCGACAACCGCATAGAGCTACGCTGCCTGCCGACATTCCCCGTACACAGCGGACGCGACCTGCGCATAGCCATAACCGTCGACGGCGGTGACCTGCAGCTCCGCTCGCTCAAAACCGTGGCCACGCAGGGAAAATGGCACGACACAGTGCTGCAGGGCTACAACGACGCCACAGTCAGCCACACAGCGACCGCCGACGGGACCGTCACCCTCAGAGCCTACCTGCTTGACCCGGGCATAGCCTTGAGCGAAATTCGCAGCATACACGACAGCGCTCAGTTCTGACCGCGACGGCTGTTATTGCTGCCGCCCGTAGATCCCGACGGAATCTGCCCTGCGCCCTGGCTGCTGCCGGGGCGCTGTATGATGGCCGGCCCGGGATTGCTGCCGTTGAGATTGGGCATTCCGTTCATACCGGGACGCTGGTTCTGCGGTGGTCGCGGATAATTATGCTGCGGAGGACGGACCGGGCCGCCATTGATCGGTGGCAGACCGGGAGCTATGGGAGGACCGGGATTCCACACCGGACTGTTCCAGTAATTCCAGTAATACGGATAGCCGGCTCCATAGTTGTCGTAATAATAATAGTAAGGCGAACCGGAGCCCGAACTTACATCGACCCCAAGACCGAGGTCAGCGCACGAAGTGGCCATGACTGCCCCCACTGCGGCGAGGAGAATGTATTTCACTTTCATAATCGTAAGCCTGTTTTTTATAATATTATAACAATCATACGGCCCGAATGGTCTCGGCAAGGCCGCTTATATGAAGTTTTTTTCGTAACTTTGCGAAAATTTCTCCAAGATGAAGAATATCCGCAATTTCTGCATAATAGCACACATTGACCACGGCAAATCGACTCTGGCCGACCGTCTGCTTGAATATACCGACACTGTGGCAGCCAAAGACATGGAAGCTCAGGTGCTTGACGACATGGATCTCGAACGCGAACGAGGAATCACCATCAAGAGTCACGCCATACAGATGGAGTACGAGCTTGACGGCGAGAAATACATCCTCAACCTTATCGACACCCCGGGACACGTCGACTTCTCCTACGAGGTATCACGCTCGATTGCCGCTTGCGAAGGCGCTCTTCTGATCGTCGACGCTTCGCAGGGCGTGCAGGCACAGACCATATCCAACCTGTAC
>CAMWZB010000168.1 GCA_947178655.1 uncultured Porphyromonadaceae bacterium | reverse complement strand
ATTGTATTCTTGCCCATATAAAACTCGAGAACATCGGCCACACCGTCCTCTTTGCGCAGACTCACACGGTCTATGCGCATATCCGGCCCGATGAAGTCGCGGAACTCATCGGGAGAAATCTCGCCGAGTCCCTTGAACCGCGTGATTTCGGCGTTGTCACCGAACCGCCGTATGGCAGCCACACGCTCTTCGTCGGTGTAGCAGTAGACTGTGTCATCGGGAGCGTCGTTTTTCTTCGCACGCGCCGTCCGCTTGGCCGTTTTCTTGTTCCGGACGCGGAAGAGCGGCGTCTGGAGCACATATACATGGCCTTTCTTTATGAGATCAGGGAAGTACTGGAGGAAGAATGTGATCATCAGCAGACGGATGTGCATGCCGTCGACATCTGCATCAGTAGCTATGATGACCTTGTTGTAGCGCAAGCCGTCAAGCCCGTCCTCGATGTTGAGGGCGGCCTGAAGGAGACTGAACTCCTCGTTGGTGTACAGCTCTTTCTTGGTAGCTCCGTAGGTGTTGAGCGGCTTGCCCCGGAGTTTGAACACGGCCTGAGTCTCGACGTCGCGCACCTTCTCTATCGACCCTCCCGCGGAGTCACCCTCGGTGATGAATATCGACGAAGCCTCTTTCTTCTCATCGCTGCCGCGGGTATCGTTGAGGTGCACCCGACAGTCATTTAGCTTGCGGTTGTACAGACTGACCTTTTTGGCCGTCTCCCTGGCCTTTTTGGCGACTCCGGCCATGGCTTTGCGGTCACGCTCGCTCTCCTGGACTTTCTTGAGGATTATGTCTGCCACCTCGAGGTTGCGATGGAGGTAATTGTCGAGCTCGCGACGGATGAAGTCGCCCACATATTTGGCTATAGTCACTCCGTCGGGCGACATTTCGCGCGATCCGAGCCTCGTCTTGGTCTGCGATTCGAACACCGGCTCCTCGACCTTGAGGGCCACGGCGGCCACCATGCCGTTGCGGATGTCAGAGTACTCGAAATTGCGTCCGAAGTAATCCTTGACAGTGCGGCTGACAGCCTCCTTGAACGCACTCAGATGCGTACCGCCCTGTGTGGTGTGCTGTCCATTGACGAAAGAATAGTACTCCTCGCCATACTGGTTGACGTGCGTGATGGCCACCTCGATATCCTGACCTTTAAGGTGTATGACAGGATAGAGCGGAGTCTGCGTCATGACATCGCCCAGCAGGTCGACAAGGCCTTTGCGCGACACATAGCGGTGTCCGTTGAATATGATAGAGAGTCCGGTGTTGAGGAATGTATAGTTCTTAAGCAACGGCACGATGAACTCATTCCTGAACACATAGTCCCTGAATATGTCTGCCGAAGGGGTGAAGCGCACCAGGGTGCCGTTAGGCTCTTCGGTATCTTCTATGGGCGACTCTTCGACGATATTGCCCATCGAAAACCTCACCCGCTTGCACTTGCCGTCACGGAATGCCATCAGCTCGAACGATGACGAGAGCGCGTTGACGGCTTTTATGCCGACGCCGTTCAGCCCGACCGACTTCTTGAAAGCGGCCGAGTCGTACTTGGCTCCGGTATTCATCTTCGAGCAGACGTCCACGACACTGCCCAGAGGGATTCCTCTGCCGAAGTCCCTTATAGAAGCTGACACATCGTCGACATCGACGATGATACGGTTGCCGAACCCCATCATGTACTCGTCGATGGAGTTGTCGATGACTTCCTTGAGGAGCACATAGATACCGTCGTCGCTGTTGGTCCCGTCTCCGAGTTTTCCTATGTACATGCCCGGACGCCGCTGGATGTGTTCCTTCCAGTCGAGAGTCTTGATGTCATCCTCGCTGTAGTCGGCGGTACCTTCGTTGGGATTCTCTTCGAGTTCGGCGCTGTCGAAGAGCATTTCGTCGTTATCTTGCTCGCTCATAGTCTAATCGTTCATTATGAATTGCCTTGCGGTGCTGATGTCGGCGGCATGGTCGACATCGACAATCTTGGGAAAAGGAAAGGCTCTCACCTTCAGTCCTGAGGTGACCAGTGCACTCTGGTACTCACGCAGTCGCGGCGCAGGCAGCTCCACAAAGTCGTCGAGCAGGCTGACAGCCGGAGCCGTGAGGCCGTAGATGCCACCCGACACGTAGCGGTCGTGAGCCGAAGGCTCGCCACGAAATCCGGTGATGAGCTGTGTGGCAGGGTCGACATCGACGTAGAGCGGTTTCTCGTCGTCAATGAAAGGCGTCACGCCGAAGAAAGCGTCCGCATCGTCGTCATCGTCGAAAGCCTCGGCATATCGGGCAAAGTCACTCTGAAGGAAAATGGTGTCGACTGTGGTGATCACCATCTTTCCTCCGGCAAAGCGCCGCGTCACCTCAAAGAGGCTGTGAACGCCGCTGGCGGTGGTCTTTACTGTCAGATACACCGGGAACTCGAAAGTGTCGCGTATACTCTCTATGTAAGCCGCCACTTCAGGCATATGCTCATTGACCACAATGCTAAGCGACTCAGGCTTATAGGAAGCAAGTACCTCGATGAGACGGCGCACCATAGGGCGACCGTCGAGTTCGACCAAAGGCTTCGGAGCCTCGACGCCCTCGTGGCGCAGACGGGAACCGTTTCCGGCAGCGATAATAGCGTAGTGCATGGCGTATCTCGTTTTTATTTGTTTTCTTCCGGTTGCGACGGTTGCTGTTCGCTTGCCTTCGGCTCCGAATTCCTGGGCCTGGAGTCAGAGTTCTTGCCGCGCGACTCTTTAGAGTCGATATGCTGGCGGCGCAGAGGACGGCTGTAGGCCTCATCATAGGACAGGCGGTTGCGGAACACGTCGATGGCCTGATACAGGGCGCAACGCAATGAGTCGGGACTTGCCTTCCCCTTGCCGGCGATGTCGTAGCCTGTGCCGTGGTCAGGCGAAGTCCGCACGAAAGGAAGCCCGGCAGTGAAGTTCACACCGTCTTCCATGGCGATGGTTTTGAACGGAGTCAGGCCCTGGTCATGATACATGGCCAGAATGCCGTCGAAAGCTGTGTAGTTACCTGAGCCGAAGAGACCGTCGGACGCATACGGTCCGAATGCAAGAATCTTCTTCTCGCGGGCCTCGGCTATCGCAGGCGCTATGATGTCGGTTTCTTCCGACCCCAGAAGACCGTTCTCCCCGGCATGAGGATTGAGCGAGAGCACGCCTATGCGTGGACACTGCACGCCGAAGTCACGGCGCAGCGAGCGGTCGAACTCTGCCAGCCTCTCCACTATGGCCTCTTTGGTCACCGTGGCAGGCACTTTGGCCAGAGGCGTATGTGTGGTAAGCAATGCCACACGCAGGTTGCCGGCGCACATCACCATGAGGGCGCGCGGAGCTTCAGTTCCTTCCTCAAGACCGGCGGCAGCCGATGCCTCGAGATATTCGGTGTGTCCCGGGAACTTGAATTCAGGACTCTGGATGGCGTGTTTGCTGACGGGAGCTGTCACCAGTACGTCGATATCACCCTTGCGGATGTCGGCC
>CAMWZB010000167.1 GCA_947178655.1 uncultured Porphyromonadaceae bacterium | reverse complement strand
CCGAACTTCTTTTCTCGTTCTTTTTGGCAAAATCAAATAAAATCACCGCAAAAAGAGCACCTGGAGCAATAAAAATCAATAACTTCGGGGTATTCCGACTCGCTACATGTCCGCTCCTTTACCATTGGCAGCCTGCTTCAGCTCGGACGGATGCTTGATGAAGTACTGGTTGAGCAGCTCGCTGATGTCGAAGAAATATCCTTCGGGCTTGCGTGCGTCGGTGCGGTTGACGGTGATGAAGTCGTAGTGCGGAGGCTCGAAGCGCTGGCTGCTTGCAGTCATGCCGGAAAGGTTGAGAAAGTCGTACTCATGCTGCGGATACACGATGACGAACGCATTCTCGGAGTCAACTCCGGTGCCTGAAGCGGCGATGACCAGCAGGAGATGGTTGAGTTTGTACTGCCATATGCGCGCCAGATCATACTTGCGGTTCTGCTCGTAGACGTAGATACGGTTGGTGAGCTGGCGGAGGTCTACGGGATTGTCCTCGAGGACCTGATCTGCGTAGGCGAGCATCTTGTCGCGGTCGTTTCGCGTGCGTTTCTCCTTGGCATATATCGGAATCAGCTCCTGAAGCAACGCGGGATTCGGAGCCTCGCGGTATGGGTCATAGTCTTCCTGAAACATCGTTCCGTAGTAGAAGTACTGGAATTCCTCAGGAGTCATGGTAGTGTCGTTCTTCATGAACTTGTTGTACAGCACAGGATAGAAGAACTTTGATGATTCGTCGACCGACTCACGGGCGATAGCAGCAAGGTCGGGACGTCCGAGCTGCTGACGTGCTGTTACTTTTGCCGCTGATGCGGAAGACGCGAATACGAGAACAGATATGACAAGTGCTAAAATTTTCTTCATAGAACTGTGGATGCTAATACCAATGCCATCACTGACATGGAGGCGCACACAAGGGCCGGAATACCCTTGGCACAAAGATATTGTAAGAAAGCTCCCTGTCGCTGACGGAGCACACTGCCGGCACGCGTGCGGCTGAATGCCGCCGTGCCTATAAACGCTCCGAGCGCACCGCCGAGTATGACGGCTGCCTGCGTGGCCGATATGGCAATACCGGCAAAAGCTCCGGCTACAGAACCTGCCACTGTGTACCAATGACCCTGAGAGGCATCGACCAGCGCACGAGGCTGGAGAATCCTCAGACCGAGGACCAGAGCCGTGGCGATGCCCCAGAACCACAGCACCGGACCACTGACGAACACAGCACCGGCAAAATGGGCCGACACAAGCGCTGCATATCCGGCCAACACGGCCGGTATGCGCGGCAGAAACATCGTCACCAGTCCGACAACGGCGAAGATGCACGCAAGTACTATAAACAGGGAGGGGCTCATATCTGCAAAGGTACAAAAATTACGCGGCAGACGGAATGGCCGGGGAGGATTTTTGGGATTATTTCACGTAAATTAATTATTGAGCGCCCGTCAGTCTCGGAGCCTGCGCACGGTATCGTCACTGAAAGAAAAATTTCCAAAATGGCCGCAGACGGCTGTAAGTTCTCCTGAGCCGAGGGGCTTTTACGGGGGTTTTAACGGGGGTTAACGTTCATCCATAAATAATGTTAGGCACGGGATGATATGTGATGAAAAATGCTTACCTTTGCGGCTATGTTTGACAAAATAAGCCAATTCATAATCAATGCCGCCGACCTGCTCGGCGGCTATCCGCTGTTTTTCCTGCTGATAGGCGGCGGACTCTACCTCTTCCTCTCTTCGGGGATGGTGTCGCTGCGGCGGCTCCCGGCGGCTCTGAAAGAGTTGCGCCGCAAGCCTTCAGGCGACAATCAGTCGGGACAGATATCATCAGTGCAGGCACTGGCCTCGGTAGTTGCCGCCACGATAGGACTCGGAAATATTGCCGGCGTGGCCATAGCGCTGGTCATCGGCGGACCCGGCGCTATCTTCTGGATGTGGGTGAGCGCCATAGTGGGCATGGCCACCAAGTACCACGAAGGAGTGCTGGCCATCATGTACAAGGGCCGTGATGACCACGGCAACCTGCAGGGCGGCCCTATGCACATCATTGAGCAGGGGATGGGCCCGAAGTGGAGCCCTTTGGCCAAGTTCTTCGCCATAGCCGGTCTCTTCGGCACACTGTGCATCATGAACGCCAACCAATTGACAGAGGCCTTCATGACCACGTTCACGACTCCGGAGGGCATACAGTCCAGCGACTTCCTCAGTTCTGTCGGCGGCTTTCTCGGACTTGACAACGAACCCGCCTACCGACTGCTGTTCGGCTGTGCCATAGCGGTCATCGTGGCCACGGTGATACTCGGCGGCATACGGCGCATAGCCCGTGTGGCCACGGTGATGGTGCCGTTCATGGTCGGACTATACTTCTTCATGGTTCTGTACATCATCATCACGAACATACATGGAGTTCCCGAAGTATTCGCCTCGATATTCCGTGAGGCATTCAACGTCAAGGCAGGCTTCGGTGCCCTCGTTGGCATAGCGCTGATAGGCGCACGCCGCGCCGCACTAGTCAATGACGCAGGCATAGGCACGGCATCGATCATGCACGGCGCCTCACAAAATACATCGCCCGTCCGCGAAGGTCTGGTGGCCATGCTCGGTCCGAGCATCGACTCGGGACTTGTCTGCTCGCTCACGGCTGTGGCCATACTGCTCTGCGGCGACATCAACGTCGACGGCGTCAAGGGCCTCGAAGTGGCCATGAAAGCATTCGCCAACGGCATCCCGGCGGGCGACATTCTGCTGATGTGCATAGTCATATGCTTCGCCATGTCGTCGATGTTCAGCTATTCGTACTATGGCACGTCATGCGCCAACTATCTCTTCGGCACCCGGGCAGGACGATACTACGCCTGGTTCTTCCTGGCTTCGCTGGTAGTATTCGCGGTCGTGCCCATCGAGACAGCAGTGGGAGCCTGCGACCTCTTCTATGCGCTCATGGCCATACCGACGATGATAGCCGTGCTCACACTCAGCCCGAAAGTACGCAAGGCGACACGCGAATTCTTCGCCAAAGAGAAGCAGGGAACAGAAGACGCCGACACCCCGCTAACAAGCAACCATACAACCAACCATACAAGCAAATAGACCATGCTACCTTCATTCATCACCTGGAACGTAGACCCCGACATAATCAGCAGCCCCGTCACCATACGGTGGTACTCGATGATGTTCGTCATCGGATTCTGGCTCGGAGTGAACATCGTAGGCCGGATGTTCAAGCGCGAGGGCGCTCCCGAGTCATGGCTGAGCACACTGCTCATCTATGTAGCCATAGCCACGATAGTGGGAGCTCGTCTGGGACACGTGTTCTTCTACCAATGGGACTACTACTCGGCTCATCCGTGGAAGATATTCGCCACCTGGGAGGGCGGCCTCGCCAGTCATGGCGGAGCGATAGGCATCATCATAGCTGTCATCCTCTACTCGATATTCACCACCAAACGCAATCCGCTGTGGACCTTCGACCGTCTGACCATAGCCATTGCTCTGGTGGGAGGCCTCATACGCATCGGAAACCTCATGAAT
>CAMWZB010000166.1 GCA_947178655.1 uncultured Porphyromonadaceae bacterium | reverse complement strand
TAAACCTCGTTCTCCGATGCGGTCGCGAAGATGCTGGAGATTGTCGTTGTCGAGCCCGTCCACGACTATACTCACGAGCAGACGCTCCTGTTCGGGATTCGAAGCGGCGATGCCGAAACTCGCGACTGATGCCACCAAGGCTATGAAGAGCCTCGGCATGCAGGGAGTCATGGATATTTTACGCTTGATACTCAATTGGTTATAAATTTTGCATGTGGCATATAGCCTCAGGGCATAGCAGACCCGTATAGCTAATAACACCAAAATCATTGCAAAGTTAGCAAAATCAAGAGAAAAATGCACAATTTATCCTTGATTTATGCAATCTGCAATCAGTGCAAGTCAAAATTAAGGATACGGCGTCCTACCTGTCTATGACAAGGGCGGCCCCTGAGCGCAGCAGTGGAACCAGTATCAGCGGGATGAAGGCGGCGTTCGGCGACTGTACGCCGACGGCCCATATGACAGCCAGCGCCACGATAAGGATTATATCCGCAATATGATAGACGGTGAGGATGCGGCGGAACTTCGCCGTCCATACACACGCCGGCACGATGAGGCAGAGGGGATTCAGCCACAGATAGAGCCAGTTGGGAGATGTGGCCTCGTGGACTGATATGAAGATGAGGAAGGAGAGAACGCATCCCACAAGTCCCTGAATGCCGAACCACAGGGCGTCGAAGATGCGGCACGGCTTGCCTCGGCGCAGGTCGCGCACGGTCAGCAGCAGAGCCATGGCAAAGAGCACCCATCCGACAAAGAGGGGTGTCAGATACCACGGGGTGGGGCCGGATTTCGCATCGTCGGTGCCGAACGGCGTGAGCACTTCGCTGCGCACCGTCAGCGGCCGACCGGCCACAGTGGCTGCAGGCAGCATCGCGTCCAGCTCGATCGGCGAGAATGAGGTCTCTCTGTCAGTGAGCGGATAGTCGATGCCTGTGCCCAGTGCGAGGTCGATGCCGAACTGATACCACGGATAGTCGGCATGAGCCTTGCGCATGATGCTGCGGAATGTGGGCGTCACGGCTCTGTCCTGACGGCTCAGCACAAGCGAATCGCCGGCGGCAAGCTCTACGGCCCGGAGCGGGCGGGTGGCACAGTTGTCCTTGACGTAATTGTAGCGGTAGGTCGCGTTTTCGGGCTTCACGTTCTCCTTAAGCAGCTCCAGCAGACGGGCTTTCTGAGCGGAGTCGAAGTTGAGCTCATGAGCCACCACTCGCCGATGACGCTCCCGGTACTCTCTCATGAACCAGTGCCAGGGTACGGCAACGGCCATGTAGTCGGTCTCGCCCTTGACAAAACGGTAGATAAAGTTTGGGGCATTGAAGTCGAACACGCCATAGTTGTAGGCCATCGGCTCTCGGCCTTTTATGTCGACAAGTATGGCAGAGTGCCCGTCGAGTTCGTATATCGCCGGGCCTGCGTAGACGTTGACAAAGTACACTGCAGTATCCGGTCTGACAGCAGCCGAAGCGGCTGCGCTGATGATACTGAGGAAGATAAGGCATAGGAGCCTGACGATACGCGTCATCTTATGTCAAGCAACTTATGGGTCTGAAGCGACAGACGCCAGCGTGGATGTGCGAGGATGTAGGCCACAGTCTCGGGTATGTTCAGCCCCGAGCACGGCTGGAGGAAGTGGTTGGAAGCGCTTATGCTGTCGGCGACGGCTTCAACGTCCTGTCCCTGATAGACCACTTTCAGCTCGTCGGCACGGGTGATGGCCAGCGGCGGCTCTTTGGGCGAGCATGTGACCCAGTCGATGCTCTCTGGAGGCACGATTGTGCCGTTGGTCTCTATCTGGATATAGAATCCTTCGGCATGAAGCATGTCGATGAGCACGCTGTCGAGCTGGAGGAGGGGCTCGCCACCGGTGATGACAATATGCCTTGCCGGATGAGATTTACATTCGGCCACGATGGCGTCAGCAGTCATGGCCGAACCGCTTTCGTGAGCCGTATCGCAGAAATCACAGCGGCGGTTGCATCCCGAGAAGCGCAGGAATACAGCCGGGGTTCCCGTGTGGAATCCCTCTCCCTGAAGGGAGTAGAATATTTCGTTGACTTTGTAAGTGTGCATGGCGGTGTCAGTCCTTTTCGTAAGCTGCGGTATTGCCCTCGCTCTCCTGCACCTCGACACGGTAGCAGTTGTCCACGTTGTCGCATATCCATCTGGCGATGTTCTCGGCGGTGGGATTGAAAGAGAGTGTGTCGTTGAGGCAGCGGTGGTCGAGGCGTTCGGTGACCATGCGCTTGATGTCGGTGAAATCAGTGACCATGCCGTTGCGGTTCAGCTCGGCGGCGCGGCAGTAGACGGTCACAATCCAGTTGTGACCGTGCATGGCAGAGCACTTGCTCTCGTAGTCAAGCTCGAGGCGGTGCGCTGCGGATATTTCAAGTCGTTTTGTTACGTAGTACATATTCAATCAGCGGTTTCAGCCGATGAGTTTTCGGCATCGAATTCGGCGAATGGGTCGTAGAGAGGAGAGATGCCTTTCTCGTTGGCAAGCCGGAGGAGATATTCGAAAGCTGCGCGGCGATTGTCTTCGATGACACAGTCTTTGACAGCCTGCTTGAGATTTTTGGCGAAATAACCGACCTCCGGACCCTGGGGAAGCCCGAACAGAGCCATGATTTCGGTTCCGTCGACGGGGTTCTTGCGGTTGCGCTCGACATCTTTAGCATGAGTAGCTCTGAACTTCTCCTCGACAAGGTCGAAGTTGGCCAGATATCTGGCCTTACGGGCTTCGTCTTTGCTTGTGATGTCGGCACGGGCGAGTATCATCAGGTCGGCCAGGTCATCTTCGGCATAGTTGGCCAGACGACGGACGGCACTGTCCGTGACTTCATCCTCAACAAGCGCTATCGGGCGCATATGCAGTTCGACGAGCTTGGAGACATATGCCAGGTCCTGGCCGAGAGGGAACTTCATGCGTCGGAATATGGTCTTGACCATCTTGGCTCCGATGAAGTTATGATTGTGGAATGTCCATCCGCGGGCCGGGTCATAGTGCTTTGTCACGGGCTTGCCGATGTCATGGAGCAGCGCGGCCCAGCGCAGGAGGACCTTGTCGGAGACAGCGGCGACACTGTCGAGCACGGCCATCGTATGGAAGAAATTGTCCTTGTGGCCCCGGCCGCCGACAACCTCAATGCCTTTCATGCGTGCCAGTTCGGGAAGGATGATGGCAAGGAGTCCGCTGTCAAGGAGAAGTTTCCATCCTATGGATGGCTTGGGAGCGGCCATAATCTTGAAGAGCTCATCCTTGATGCGCTCGGCGGTGATGATGCTTATACGCTGGGCGTTACGTCTGATGGCGTCAAACGTTTCGGGATATATGTCGAACTGCAGCTGTGTGGCGAAACGGATGGCACGCATCATGCGCAGGGGGTCGTCGCTGAATGTGACGTCGGGGTCGAGCGGAGTGCGGATGATGCGCCGGTCGAGATCGCCCATGCCGTCGTAGCGGTCGACGAGTTCGCCGAAGCGGTCTGCGTTGACGCATATGGCCATGGCGTTGATGGTG
>CAMWZB010000165.1 GCA_947178655.1 uncultured Porphyromonadaceae bacterium | reverse complement strand
TCGCGGCTGCGTCCCGAAGCATCGTTTGTCAAGGTAGGAGGCGCCACTATCAGCGAACTTGTGCGTATTCCGGCTGACAGGTTGCTGCAGTGGTTCTGTGCGCTTTAACTCGACGAACACGACTCAGCCATAGCATCGCGTCTCCTTCTGGAGATTACCCGGCGCCTCACCTTCCTGGTCGAAGTCGGCCTGAGCTATCTGCCTCTCGACCGTCTGAGCAACTCTCTCTCCGGCGGCGAAAGTCAGCGAATCAATCTGGCGACATCGCTCGGAAGCAGTCTCGTCGGCTCGCTCTACATTCTCGACGAGCCGTCAATCGGACTACATTCGCGTGACACCGAACGGCTTATAGCCGTACTGCGCAAGCTCCAGCGGCTTGGAAACACAGTCGTGGTCGTGGAGCATGACGAGGATATAATCCGCGCCGCCGACCGCATCATCGATGTCGGACCCGAGGCTGGCACAAATGGCGGAAACATAGTCTTTCAGGGTACGCCGCATGACCTTGAAGGCTGCCGACAGAGCTATACCATGCAGTATCTGACCGGGGCCATGAAGATTCCCGTGCCATCACAGCGACGCAAGTGGCGCGACTATATACGCGTTTCTGATGCCGTGGAGCATAATCTCAAGAATATCACGGTGGACTTTCCGCTCGGTGTCATGACCTGCGTGACGGGCGTGAGCGGTTCGGGCAAGTCGACTCTTGTACGCGACATCTTCTACCGCTCGCTGGCGCGCATATACACCGGCGAAGGAGACGCCCCCGGGCGTTCGGGAGGGCTCTCGGGCGACATCAAGCGAGCTCAGGGCGTAATATTCGTTGACCAGAATCCTATCGGACGGTCGACTCGTTCGAATCCGGCCACTTACCTGAAAGCATATGACGAGATACGCCAGCTGATGGCATCACAGCAGGCCGCCAGACAGCTCGACATACCGGCGGGATTCTTCTCTTTCAACGCCGAAGGCGGTCGCTGCGAGGCATGCAAGGGCGAAGGACATATCACTATAGAGATGCAGTTCCTCGCCGACGTCACCATCGAGTGCGAGGAGTGTCACGGCAAGCGCTTCAAGCGCGATGTGCTCGAAGTGAAGTACCATGACAAAAACATATTCGACATACTTGAAATGACAGTCGACGAGGCCATCGGTTTCTTCAGCCGGACTGACGGACCCATGGAACGACGCATCATACAGCGACTGAAGCCACTGCATGACGTCGGACTGGGATACATCCGTCTCGGGCAGTCCTCCTCTACTCTATCAGGCGGCGAGAACCAGCGGGTGAAACTCGCCTACTATCTCTCTCAGGGTGATTCAACTCCGCGAATCTTCATCTTCGACGAACCGACCACCGGTCTTCACTTCCACGATATCAATCTGCTGCTCAAGGCCTTCAACGACCTCATCGCGCTCGGGCACACTCTGGTCATAGTCGAGCATAATCTCGACGTGGTCAAGTGCGCCGACCATGTGATCGACCTCGGGCCTGAAGGAGGCGAAGCCGGAGGACAGCTCGTAGCGACAGGAACACCCGAGGAAATTGCAGCCAACCCCGCGAGCGTCACCGGACGTTATCTCGAAAAACTACTTTGATTCTTCCTTTGAGAAACGGCGGTATGCCGCCGCCATGCGCGTATGATATCCGCGGGCGGCATACGACGGCCCATTGTATATACGGGCAAATGCAGCCCAGTTTTTGGTCTTGAGGTGCCTGACCAGGCCCGTGTTGGTCATATAGTCGGCGAACAGACGCAGCTGGTCGTACTCCGACTGGCACATCTTGCGCACGAACGCATCGCGCGACGGTGCTCCGGCGAGCTTCCAGTTGAAGCCACCGATCTGAAACATACCCCAGAATGTGCTCTCTATGGCAGCCACACTGTCAATGGCCATCGCGGCGTCAAATCTGGCCTGCTGTGCGGCCTGCTGGCTACCGTACTTGCGTATATTCACCGGCTGAAGTGCCGGGCTCGACTGATGCCTGGAGAGATTGACTCCCCGGCGAGCGGCGGCCCGTCGGAAAAGCGCCAGATCGAAATTGATGACAGGCTTGCCGTCGGCATGGAAGCCTTTGTGTGTACGTCCTGTCTCAATCTCCACTATGGCCTTTATAGCCGCAGTCTCCACTCCTAAGTCGGCGGCCACCTCGCGGTAGTCGGCTTCGGTAAGAGGACCGGAATGCAGAAAGGGATCAGGAATGAAAGATGTGTGGAGGGTATCGCCCTCAATCACGATGAATGTCCGTCCGAGGCTGTCTGTATTCTCGTCGGCACTATAGAATATAAATATCGTATCTGTCGGCAGACTATACGGCGCACCCTCTGCCACCGTCGGTGCAAGGACGGTGGCAAAGAGTGCGGAAAGTAAGGTCAGTCGTGATTTTCTCACGCCTTGAGGTCAGCAACTTTAGCGAGCGTACGGGTGAGCTGACCGTAGAAGCGTTCGACAGCAGGAATGTGCATGCGTTCACTTGGCGAGTGCACGTCGCGCAGAGTCGGTCCGAACGACACCATGTCAAGATGAGGATACTTCTCAAGGAAGAGTCCGCATTCGAGTCCGGCATGGATGGCCTTGATTGCAGGCTTGATGCCGTACAGTTCCTCGTAAGCCTCGGAGGCGATGTGCATGATGGGCGAATTCATGTTCGGAGCCCATCCGGGATATCCGTCACCGTGTGTGACTTCTGCTCCGGCAAGACGGAAGAGAGCCTCTACCTGATATGCGATGTCCCACTTGCGCGATTCTACAGACGAACGCTGCGAGGTGGTGACGAGTATGCCGTTATCGCCTTTCATCTTAACCGAAGCAAGGTTTGTCGAGGTCTCGACAAGGCCTTCAAGGTCGCGGCTCATGGATATTACTCCGTGAGGAGCCGAATACAGCGCCTCGATGAGATTACGGGTGGTGTCGGAGTCGACTGCGTATTCGGGTCGGTCGGCTGTCTCAAGTTCGAACTTGAGAGTGGTCTCCAGACCTGCATACTCTTTCTCTACGTCGGCCACGAACTTGTTGAACTCGACGCGGACGCTCTCGCGGTTGGCCACATGAACACCGAATACGGCATGCGCGGCGCGCGGGATGGCATTGCGCAGATTACCGCCGTCGATTTCGCACAGCGACAGTTCATGCTTCTGACCGAGAGCATAGAGGAAGCGGGCGAGGAGTTTGTTGGCATTGGCACGACCGAGATGAATGTCGCCGCCCGAGTGTCCGCCGAGGCCGTTAGAGATATCGAACTTGAAGTAGTGGAAGTCAGTGGGAGCGAACGAACGCTTGTAAGTGAACATGCAAGTGGTGTCCACACCACCGGCGCATCCTACGAATATCTCGGCATCGTCCTCCGAATCGAGGTTCAGAAGCATCGTACCTGTGATCATACCTTCGCCAAGATTGTTGGCTCCGGTGAGGCCGGTCTCTTCGTCAACGGTGAACAGAGCTTCCACCGGTCCGTGAACCAAATCCTTGTCAACCATCACGGCAAGAGCCGCAGCCATACCGATACCGTTGTCGGCACCAAGTGTGGT
>CAMWZB010000164.1 GCA_947178655.1 uncultured Porphyromonadaceae bacterium | reverse complement strand
CCTTGGTGGCATCAGTCGCGAGTTTCGGCATCGCCGCTTCGAATCCCGAACAGGCGCGTCTGCTCGTGAGTATAGTCGTGGACGGGCTCGACAACGACTATCTCCAGCTGCTGCGCGACCGCTTCGGCGAAGGAGGTTTCAAGCGGCTTGAGCGGGAAGGAGCCGTGATACTCAATGTCGACTACGGGCCGGGCATCGACGCCGCCGCCGCGACCGCGACGCTCATGAGCGGAGCTTCGCCCTCGACATCGGGCATCGGCGAAGCCATGAGGTACGACCGCGACGCTTTCCGCGAGGTGAGCGTATATGCCGCTCCCGGAGCAGGCTTTACATCCACAGCCTACACCCCTGCCACCCTGCGTGTCAGCACGGTAGCCGATGAGGCCCGGATTGCCGCCGGTGGTGTCAACGTCGTCTACGCCGTCGCCCCGTCGCCCGAACAGGCCATCGCTTTGGCCGGCCATGCCGCCAATTCGGCCCTCTGGCTTGATGTCAAGTCAGGCAATTGGACCACTTCCGCCTACTACAAGGATATGCCCGTGGCGATTGCCACACGTAATCGCACCAATCCCCTCGCAGCACGGCTCGACACCATGTCGTGGACGCCTTCACTTGCGCCGTCCGACTATCCGGCCGTCCCCGAGCATCTGGCGCGCTATCCTTTCAGATATGTATTTCCGCGCTCCCGTGCCGACAGACTCGACATGTTCGAGGCTTCGCCGCTGGTCAACCGCGAGGTGACGCTCGTCGCTTCCGACATCCTGCGCACCCTGAAGGTAGGGCAGCACGAAGGAGTCACCGACGTCCTCAACCTCGGATATACTCTCAGACCATTCACTTTCGGAAAGAATCCTGACGCACGGGTCGAACTGATGGACGCCTACGTGAAGCTCGACCGCAATCTCGAGCAGCTCTTTGCCGACATCGACAACCGTGTAGGAGCCGGAAACTCAGTCATTATGCTTGCCGCCACGCCTCCGGTCAACCGCACCCGGCGCGACGATGAGCAGTGGGGCATACCTTTCGGCGAGTTCTCGACCCGTCGTGCGGCATCTCTGCTGAATATGTATCTTATTGCCCTCTATGGCAACGGCGAATACGTCTCGGGTTGCCATCGCGGGCAGTTCTATCTCAATCATAAACTACTTCAGGAGAAGTCTCTGAACGAGCGCACTGTCCGCACCATGGCGGCAGCATTCCTCATACGCATGCACGGCGTCGACCGTGTGTACACCCTCGACCAGGTGGCCGAAGGTGTTGCCGGAGAGCAGGCCGACGCGCTCAGGCGCAACACCGTCATCAGCGATGCCGGCGACCTTCTCCTCACCGTGGCTCCGGGCTACGAACTCGTCGACGACTATCATGCAGCAGCTCCGGCCGACCGCATACAGATGGTCGAGCGGAGCGGCGCCACCACAGCTCCGGTGTTCATCATGGCCCCGGAGGTCGAAGCCCAGACCATAGGGACAGTCACCGATGCACGTGCCATCGCGCCCACAGTATGCCGGATACTGAGAATACGGTCGCCTAACGGCGCCTCGGCAGCTCCTCTGCACTTGAAGAAAAAATAAGTGCTTCCTGCCTGATTTCCACCGATTTTTCGTAACTTTGCCGCTACAGCGCCGTCCATGGCTCTGCGGCTATCCCGTATTTTCATTATTCACGCATAAAAAGAAAAAATCATCATATGTCATTCACCTCATTCCTGAAGAAGGTCTTTGGAGACAAATCCACCCGCGACCTCAAGGCTATCGCCCCTATACTTCAGAAAATCAAAGATAAATATCCCGAAGTACAGCAGCTTGACAACGACGGCCTGCGCCGTTGCATCGACGATGTCCGTGCAGATATCGCTCTCGCCATCAAGGACGACAACGATGCTGTGGCTCAGCTCCGTGTCGAAGTCGAAGAACTCTCTTTCGACAAGCGTCAGCCTCTGTGGGACCGTATTGACGCACATGAGAAGAAGATTCTCGACATCATAGAGGACAAGCTCAACGAGCATCTCCCGGTAGTATTCGCCGTCGTACGTGAGACTGCCGCCCGATTCGCAGCTTCCGACACTATTGAGGTGACTGCAACTCCCTTCGACCGCGAACTCGCCGGACAAGGCCGCGACTTCGTGTCAATCGAAGGCGACAAGGCCATATGGAAGAACCACTGGATGGCCGGCGGCAACGACCTCAAGTGGGATATGGCACACTACGACGTCCAGCTCATTGGCGGCATAGTCCTCACTCAGGGCAAGATTGCCGAAATGGCCACCGGCGAAGGCAAGACACTCGTGGCAACTCTGCCCGTATTCCTCCGCTCGCTCTCGGGCCGCGGCGTGCACGTGGTGACTGTCAACGACTATCTTGCCAAGCGTGACTCCGAATGGATGGGTCCGCTGTACATGTTCCACGGTGCTTCGGTGGACTGCATCGACAAGCACGAGCCAAACACCCCCGAGCGTCGCCGCGCGTATGAGTGCGACATCACCTACGGTACCAACAACGAGTTCGGCTTCGACTACCTCCGCGACAACATGGCCATGACTCCCGGCGACCTTGTGCAGCGCAAGCACTACTACGCCATCGTCGATGAGGTCGACTCAGTGCTCATCGACGACGCCCGTACGCCTCTCATCATCTCGGGTCCTGTGCCACGTGGCGACGACCAGCTCTTCAACGAGTACCGGTCAAACGTTGAGAAAGTCGTCCGTGCACAGCAGAAACTCGTCACCGGCATCCTTACTGACGCCAAGGCCAAGCTGGCATCCGAAGACAAGGCCGTGCGCAAGGAAGGCGCGCTTCTCCTTTTCCGCGCTTACAAGGGTCTTCCCAAGAACTCCGCCCTCATCCGCTTCCTCAGCCAGGAAGGCATGAAGAACATCCTTCTTGAGACCGAAGGATACTATCTCCAGGACAACTCCCGCGAGATGCCCGTGGTGACCGACCCCCTCTACTTCGTCATCGACGAGAAAAACCGCTCCGTCGAGCTGACCGACAAGGGCTTCGACGTGCTGACCGACCGCAACCAGGACCCCCAGTTCTTCGTCCTCCCCGACATCGCCGCCAAGCTCTCCGAGCTTGAGAACGTGGCCGACCTGGCAGAACGCCAGGAGAAGAAGGATGCTGCCATGGCCGACTACGCCGTAAAGGCCGAACGCGTCCACACCGTCACCCAGCTCCTCAAAGCCTACACCCTCTTCGAGAAGGACAACGAATACGTCATCGACGACAACAAAATCAAGATTGTCGACGAGCAGACCGGCCGCATCATGGAGGGCCGACGCTACTCCGACGGACTCCACCAGGCCATCGAGGCCAAGGAGGGCGTAAAGGTCGAGGCCGCGACCCAGACATTCGCCACCATCACCCTTCAGAACTACTTCCGCATGTACCACAAGCTCTCCGGCATGACCGGCACCGCCGAGACCGAGGCGGGCGAGCTGTGGGACATCTACAAGCTCGACGTGGTGACCATCCCCACCAACCGCCCCGTGGCCCGCAAGGACATGGAGGACCGCGTCTACAAGACCAAGAAGGAGAAATAC
>CAMWZB010000163.1 GCA_947178655.1 uncultured Porphyromonadaceae bacterium | reverse complement strand
TAGAGCATCTGACTACGGATCAGAAGGTTACAGGTTTGAATCCTGTATCAGTCACAAGGAGAGCATCGGAGTGCGTCCGATGCTCTTTTTGTCTTTTCACACATCCGATACAAAGACAAAGAGAACCTTCGGCGCCCGTGACACGTTAGATTTTTATTCATCACTCCCTCCCGAATGAAGCACATCCTCCTCATATTCGCCATACTAATGGCCCAGTTTCCGGCTCTTGCCCGAAAGGACAACGACGCGGACAAGGTGGCCCGTGCGCGCGCAGAAGCCGAAATGACTCAGTCGGTCAACCGCAATCCTTACCGCGGCTACTCGTGGCGCGTCGACGAAGAGGGCGACACAGTCATGGTGCTTCATCTACAGGAACTGACTGTATATCCGGCGATGACGTTCAAAAACAAGAAAGACGAAGAGTTCTTCTGGCGCACAGTGCGCGACGTCAAGCTGACACTCCCCTACGCCAAACTGATTGCTGAAACGCTCGTGGAGACCTACGAATACATCGAGACTTTTCCTACCGCCAAAGAGCGCGAAGAGTATCTCAAACAGATGGAGAAGTCGCTCTTCGAGCAGTACAAGCCCGTACTGAAGAAATTCTCGAGGCGTCAGGCGCGCGTACTCATAAAACTGATACAGCGGGAGACTCATCAGAGCAGCTACGACATCGTCAAGGCATTCTTAGGGTCATTCCGCGCAACGTTCTGGCAGAGTTTCGGCAAACTGTTCGGTGTGAGTCTGAAGAGTTCCTACGACCCGAAAAAAGACAAGGACGACAGCACTCTCGACCGCATAGCCCGCTGTGTCGAACAAGGCACCATATGATGACCGGACACACACCGACATACGCCGCCATGCGGCCACACTACGAAGCATTCCTCATGCTCGAACGCGGACTGAGCGTTAATACGCGAACAGCATACCTCGGCGATGTCGACCGGCTCACAGAATGGCTGGCCGACTACGGGACCGACACTGTGGACGCCTGCACAGATGACCTCAGGTCCTACATCCGGGCGCTCCATGACAGCGGAATCGAACTGACCACACAGGCACGCGCCGTAGCGGCCATTAGGTCGTTCTTCAGATATCTCATCATCGAAGGCACCCTCGAGCATGACCCCGCCGAGCTCCTCGAGACGCCCCGCATAGGCCGGCATCTCCCCGAAGTACTGACCATCGACGAAATCAACGACATGATCGACGCCGTCGACATCAACCACCCGCAGGGCCAGCGGAACAGGGCCATCATCGAGATGCTCTACGGCTCGGGGCTGCGTGTGAGCGAACTCTGCGGACTACAGCTCAGGCACGTATTCTTCGACGAAGAATATCTGTCCGTGACAGGCAAGGGCTCGAAAGAACGCCTTGTGCCGATGAGCCAGGCGGCTATTGAAGAGACGCGGGCCTATCTCGACCAGAGATGGCGCTGCGGCGACCCCGTCAAACACGGAGAAGAGGACTACGTGTTCCTCAACCGCCGCGGAGCTCATCTGACACGCACCATGGTATTCTACATCGTGCGCGACCTTGCCGCAGCAGCCGGAATCCGGAAAGTGATATCGCCGCACACCCTGAGGCACTCATTCGCCACACATCTGCTCGAAGGGGGCGCCAACCTACGCGCCATTCAGGCCATGCTCGGCCACGAGTCCATAGCCACTACCGAGATATACCTGCACCTCGACAACCTCAGACTTCGGGAAGAGATTCTTTTGCATCATCCACGTAACAAGCGCCACTCATACCCATGAAAACATTCTCCTCTGTCATCCTCATGACGGCCATCACAGCCGCAGGCTCCCTTACCTGCCAGGCCGCGCGCCACACACTGTCGACCAAGTTCGACGGACCGTCTCGACAGCACATCCTGTTCGAACAACGCGGCCACGCCCGGTCGGCCACCCTGCTGTCCGGATTCATAGCCTTCGCCCCGGGATACGAGGCGGAACTGCCTGCCGGAACGTACTCTGAATTCTACCGCGTCAATGACGGCATAGCCATCGTACGCGGTTCGCTTGAACAATTCGAGTCCATTGCCGCACTCCCTCAGGTCAGCGCCATCAGACTGTCGAGAATCGGAACCGTGACCAACGACATCTCAGCACGCCTGACAGGTGCCGCAGCCGTCAACACCGCGCCCGGCATCGAAGGAAAGACATACACCGGCAAAGGAGTCATCGCAGGAATATTCGACAACGGATTCGACTTCCGGAACCCGTCGTTCAGGCGAGACGACGGACACAGCCGGGTCCTGCGCTACTTCAATATCGGGGACGAAACCACCGAGTACAGTCAGCAGGCCCTCATCGACGCGCTCACGACCGACAACAGCGAAGAGATGCATGGCAGTCACGTACTCGGAACCATGGCCGGATATTATCCCGGCGGACAATACAATGGTATGGCGACCGAAGCCGACATCGTCGTAGGCTCGGGCGTGCTCCTCGACGACATTATCGCCCAGGGAGTGGCCCGGATAGCCACTTTCGCCAGAGAGCAAGGCAAGCCGTGCGTCATAAACCTGTCGATATCCGACTTCCTCGGCCCTCATGACGGCACCGACCTGTTCGCCCGCAGCCTTCAGGCCGCCACATATGACTCCGGCGACGCCATACTGTGCATAGCCGCCGGCAACGATGCCGAAACGGGGCATTCGGTATCGACCACATTCACCGACGGACAGACAGAAGCCCGGACGCTAATATACTACTGGGACCCCGAAAAGCTATTCGAAGGAGGAGTGGCAGTGTGGAGCGGCGACTCTCGCGACATCAGCCTATCGCTGGCTCTGTACGACAAAACTACAGCAGAGCCGCTTGTCTCATTTCCAATCGAGACGAACCCGGATGCCACATTCCTCATAAACAGCTACGACTACTCCGAAGAGATTCCCGACGAACTGGAAGCGATTTCGCACGAAGTTTTCGACAAGGCATTCACCAACTCGACTCTGTCGGCACACTTCGACACCAACTCCGCCACGAACGGACGCCCGAGCTTCCACATCTACTACAGCCTCCACATCAACCGTGAGACCGGCGGCACAATCGTGCCGGGAATAATCGTCAGAGGCAAGGCCGGACAGCGTGTCGATATCAACATGGCGGGCGAAAACTGCATCATGCGCGGATTAGCCGGCGAAGGCTGGTACAATGGCAATCAGGACATGTCCATATCATCCATGGCATGCACCCGCGGCGCAGTATCCACGGGAGCATACGTCACCCGACCGACATTCGACAATATCGACGGGAAAGCCATCTCCGCCGGAGACTTTGAGGAAGGACAATACGCGCCCTGGTCATCTCTCGGCACCACTGTCGACGGACGGCAGCTACCGTTCACTGCAGCTCCGTGATGTATGATAATATCCGTCGCGTCCACTCCATATGTAGAATCGCACCCCGAGTACACCAACGTGACAAGCCGCAGGACATCAGCCTCGAGGACTGACTACTGGGCCATGGAATACGGCACATCGATGGCATCCCCGGCAGTGGCCGGCGGAATCGCGCTGTGGCTTGAAGCCGACCCCTCGCTCACAGCCGATGATGTGCACGACAT
>CAMWZB010000162.1 GCA_947178655.1 uncultured Porphyromonadaceae bacterium | reverse complement strand
CCTCACAGGCGGAACCAGAATCCGACGTGCTACCATTACACCACAAGGCAATTTTGCTGAGGTTATTGACGTTTTGGTGTCGTTTATTTCCCTTTTGCGCTGCAAAGTTACGACTAATATTTGGTTCTGCCAAATATTTAGGGCACTTTTTTCAATATTTTTTAAAAATTTTTTTCGTGAGTTTGCTAAAGCGCTGTGTTGTAGTGATTTGATGTAAATGCGATTGAAGGCCAATCCGGCTATGTTCATATGATATGTGTTTTCGTTGAACAAGCCTATGGAAATATGCCGAAGGGTGGCACCTCTACTTAACGTAGAACTCGGTCAGCACAGGATAGTGGTCGGACGACCGTATGTCGCCACGAGTCGTCCTCACAGGCTCAAGACTGCCTCGGTAGAGCGTATGGTCGATACAGAAGTACATGCGTCCGCCATTGAATGTCGACATAGGACCGAAGCCCGTTTCGACGTAGGCGCTGTGAAAGCCGGCGTCTGCCAACTGGCGTATGGTATAGCATCCGGGTACGTCGTTGAAGTCGCCCGACACTATCACGTTCGGGCCTCCGTATAGCCTGATGTAACGCATAAGCTGTTGGCTCATGCGAGCGCGCACGACAGATGCTGTGCTGACTTTTCGGAGCAACTCGTTTTTGATAAATCTAAGTGAAGTCTTTTCTAATCCTGTAATCCGTTTGTAAGCAATCGTATCCTCGGAATTCATGTTCATCGATGCCAGATGGACGTTGAATAGTGTTACCATTTTTTCCGATGGAAGATGTATGCGATAGCAGGACACCGACCCTCCTTTGAATTCCGGGCTGATGTCAAGATGGACTGGCGTCAGAGGAAATTTCGACATAACCACCAGTTCTTTACCGTCGGTGAATACGTATGGGTAGCGGTCGTTCAGCGCTTTTCGCATGCTGTGCGGGAGCCCGGAGTGTCCGGCGGTCAGATATGATGTTCCTTCCTGCATGTTGACTATATCGGCGTCGGTGGACAGGATATAATCGACCGTGGCTGTGGAGAACGAGTCTGATGTGATGACGGGGCGGACGCCAGGAGCCTGAAACTGGTGTACGTTGTATGACAGGAGCGTGAATGTTTCGGCTCCTGTCGGGACGTTCGGACGCACCACGTTCAGCGGGCAGAATGTGAGTACCGGTCCGGCACACAGCAACATGCCGGCTCCGATTATCACAGCTCCGCTACGATGCCAGAAGAGCTGGATAATAAGCAGAATCAGGCAGATGATGAGCATTGGACCGAATCCGAGCACAAGCGCCCCCCAAAGACCGCCTTTGCTGAGAGGTGACATGTATCCTGCATATCCTGTCAGTGCCAGACCTGCTACTGCGACCAGGTCTGTCACTACAGCTACACCGCGCATAAAGCGCTGCCAGCCCGAGCGCTTATCTGTTCGGGCCGGCTGGCGTCGGGTCTGCTTGCGGTTGGCTTTCGCCGCGCTGTCTTTTCGTGCAGCTGTCACTATGGGATGGGTCTGTCTTTAAGGTATGTGGTTCAGAAGAACCAGTGGTTGTTGAACACTCCTTTCTTTTTCCAGTACAGCAACATAAGGAATCCGAAAATCATGCCGCCGAGGTGCGCGAAGTGAGCGACGCCATCAGCCGATCCGGATATGCCGTAGAGCAGTTCTATGACAAAATAGCCTATGATGAGCCACTTGGATTTGATTGGCACCGGAATGAAGAAAAGATATATGGGAATATTGGGGAAGAGGAATCCGAAAGCGAGCAGTACTCCGTATATCGCGCCAGAGGCTCCGACCATCGGAGTGTTGACGAAGGCATTCAGCTGGGCGCAGTCGGGGTCGGAATAGTTGTAGCCACGCTGTATAACTGACCATCCCTCATCGAGGACCTGATGTACAACGTCGGGCGGAAGTATGCTTTCGATGTTGTTGATATACAGTGCGAATACTCCCATCTGTACGAGCGCGGCGCAGATGCCGCACGAGATGTAGTAGAAGAGGAAGCGCGACGAACCCATGGTCATCTCTATCGTGCGCCCGAACATGAAGAGGGCGAACATGTTGAAGAACAGGTGCATGAAGTTGCCGTGCAGGAACATGTACGTGAAGAGCTGATAGAACTCGAAGCCCGGCGAGGAGAAATAGTATAGCGCGAAGTACTTGTCCATGGTCCGGTCGAGAGCCGGAGAGAGAGCCATGAGCAGGTAAATCAAAGTGTTGAGAATCAAGAGATTCTTGACGACGGGCGGAATGTTGCTGAAATATGTGTTGCGGAACATGCCTTGCGGGAATGGTTATAAGAATTGTTGATGTCTGTCCGAGAGATGATTCACATCAAATGATGCAAAGCGGTTTATAGAAATTCTCTGCGTCAGACATTGAAGCGGAAGTGCATGATATCGCCGTCATTGACGATGTACTCTTTGCCTTCTACGGCCATCTTTCCGGCCTCGCGGACGGGCGTTTCGCCTCCGAGAGTGACGTAGTCATCGTACTTGATGACTTCGGCGCGTATGAAGCCTTTCTCGAAGTCTGTGTGGATGATGCCGGCGCATTGGGGCGCTTTTGAACCTCGGCGGAATGTCCATGCCCGTACTTCGTCGGGGCCTGCGGTGAAGTAGGTCTGGAGGTCGAGGAGGGCATACGCTGCGCGAATAAGTCTTGAAACGCCTGATTCTTCAAGCCCTATTTCGGCGAGGAATTCCTGACGCTCTTCATAGGTGTCGAGTTCGGCAATCTCGCTCTCGGTGCGTGCTGCCAGTATGAGGAGCTGTGCGTTTTCTTCTTTTATGGCTTCGCGGACGGCTTCGACGTATGCGTTGCCGGCAGCAGCTGCTTCGTCGTCGACGTTGCAAACGTAGAGGACCGGTTTCGATGTAAGCAGGAAGAGCTCACGGGCGAATTTCTGCTCGTCTACGCTGTCGAATGTGACTGAGCGGGCGGGACGTTCCTGGTCAAGTGCGTCCTTGATGGCTGAGAGCACTGCTACCTGCATTCGTGCGGTCTTGTCGCCGGCGGCCGCTGCTTTCTGGGTTTTGTTCAGTCGGCTCTCGACTGTCTCGAGGTCTTTGAGGAGAAGCTCGTAGTCGATGATTTCTTTGTCGCGGACAGGATTGACAGAGCCGTCGACGTGGGTGATGTTGTCATCGTCGAAGCAGCGGAGCACATGTATGATGGCGTCGGTCTCGCGGATGTTGGCGAGGAATTTGTTGCCGAGGCCTTCGCCCTTTGACGCTCCTTTGACAAGACCTGCGATGTCGACTATCTCGACAGTGGCCGGTACGACGGAGCGAGGATTGCACATTTCGACGAGTTTGGTGAGGCGGTCATCCGGAACGGTGATAACGCCTACGTTGGGTTCGATGGTGCAAAAAGGAAAGTTGGCCGATTGCGCTTTGGCGTTCGACAGACAGTTGAAGAGGGTTGATTTGCCTACGTTGGGAAGTCCAACGATACCGCATTGTAATGCCATATGTCAGTATATTTTTTTCGAGTCGTTTTGTTTTGAGGTGCAAAGATACGAATAAGTCGAGCCAAATCCAAATTCATTTGGATTTGCGACAGGGCAACCGCATCAAAATTATGTGCGATAAGTAACGGTTGCATTGAGTCAA
>CAMWZB010000161.1 GCA_947178655.1 uncultured Porphyromonadaceae bacterium | reverse complement strand
GCTTTCCATATATCTCGGAGCCCGTCTGGCCAATCTCTGGGGCAAGTCATTAATCGGATTCGCCTTGTGGGTGACAGGCTTCTCGTTCCTACCGTCATGGTACGAAGGCATGTACTCCACCATGTATGCTCTCAACTATCTCCCGGCCACCGTCCTCATCCTGGGAATCGGTCTGATGATTCTTCGTCAGAAGCGAGTAGGCGTGTCAGCAGTTGTGCTCATCGGCATACTTTCCACCATGTGGCATGAGATGGTCGGGATGGTCACTGCAGGAGGCATCCTTGGCATCATCATCTGCTTCCCGCAATATCGGAACCGATACACCATGCTATGGCTGGCGGCCCTGCTTATCGGCATAACGTACTACATCCTGACTCCGGCGGCCTGGGAGAGACTGGGAGCGCCCCACATCACCCACGAATTCTTTAATCTGCGCAAAGGGTTGATGAGTTCGATGTCGTTTTATGTCTTCGCCTTCTCGGTGGCAGTCCTTCTCGCCCTTCGCCGGACAAGACTGAAACTCTACACACCGACCTTGGCATACTGCTTCGGTGTGGCACTTGCCGGATTTGTATTATTCCGATATTTCCTCGGCATAGGCAACCGTACATCATGGGCGATGCAGCTCAGCGTCAGTCTCGGCGCCGGATACATCGTGGCACGGCTTGTCAACGACAGCAAAGCAGTCCGGGGAATCGCGGCTCTGCTTCTGTCCGTGTGCATCATTCAGCCGGGCGCCTGCATCCCTTGGGCGTGGCGCATCAGCAGACAATACTCCGAAATCATGTCGCTCGACCCTAAGAGAACGTGGTTCGCACCGATGTTCACCGAAGCCGATATCCCGGCTTACACACTTCACCGAGTGATTCCTGAATCATTTTGGGTAGAATACTATCCGCCTGTCAACATCATACCCACACCGCTCAAAGACTTCAATCCGGCCGATGCACAGCAGATCGGAGTCAACTCCGATGTATGGCTTTATCTTGATAAATACATCGTATACAGGGATGACGGCGTGCACCGGGCATCGCCTCAAGTGAAATGCGATATCTACTTCGACGGCAAGCCCCTGCATACAGACGCATTTGAGAATCCATTCAGCAACGGACAAGGCCACTGGATATACGCCCGTCCGGCAGCTGCCTACGCTTACATCCATCTCCACTCTGTCACCGGATTCGAAGTCATCCGCTAATAGTAAAATATTATCGGAAGAACTGTTGCCCGTACGGCGTCTTTTCCGTACTTTTGCATTGCCAAACGTTATATCGTACGTACGATAAAAATTTCTTATATGCTACAGGTAGTAATAACACCCAACGATAACTACAGCCTCGCCGAAATGGCTCAGATGGCTGTCGAAGGAGGCGCTCAGTGGCTGCAGCTACGCGTGCCCGGTCTGCCGGAGACTGAAGTGAGGGAAGCCGCTCCGGATGTTGCGGCACTCTGTCGCGAAGCCGGAATCATGCTCACAATAGAGAACGATGTGGCCATGGCACGCGAGCTCGAACTGCACGGAGTGTTCGTGCACCACGGGACTGAAGATCCCGTAAAACTGCGCGAGACCCTCGGCGCCGAAGCAATCATCGGTGCCGAAGTGAGCAGCGCCGAAGAAGCATGCAGGCTTGCCGGTGCCGATATCGACTACGTGGCACTGAATGAAGGCATCACCAATGCCAAAGAAATCATCAGCGCAATCCGTGCCGCCGACTGCCTCATACCCGTGGTAGCATACCGTCCGCTCTCGGCATTCAGCGACGAAGAAATCGCGCTGCTGTCAGCTGACGGTTTTTCGGGTTTATGCGGAGGCGCCGGAGTATTCTCTCAGGACGACCCGGCCGGCCGCATCCGTACCATCATAGCAAGCCTCAAGCCTAATCTCTGACACTTCAGTGGCCGGAGAACTGTCGAAAACGCTGTTGCGCACCATCCTCCCCATCGGGCTGGGGGTGGGCGTCGCCGTGTGGATGTATCATCATGACGTGACGCCCGGCACACTCGACTCTGTGGTGTTCGACAGTCGGACGGTTCTTTTCCTTGTTCTTGCCGCACTCTTCGTACTCGGACGTGACTTCGGGCTGGCATGGAGATTCCACACTCTCGGAGGAGGCGATATCTCATGGCGCAGCGCCATCCGTACGGACATCATGTGCGCCTTCACGTCAGCCATCACCCCGTCGGTCGTCGGCGGGAGCGCGCTCGCCATCTTCTATCTCAACCGTGAAGGCATCCCGGTGGGCCGGGCCACCACACTGACTCTGACCACGCTCTTCCTTGACGAACTGTTCTTCGTGGTATTCTGCCCGGTGATAATGCTTTTGGTCCCTCCCGACAATCTTTTCGGCTCTATTACTGCCGGCAGCGAATCGTCATCAGAGCTCTTCACCGGAGGCGTGCGCACGGTGTTCTGGATAGTGTATGCCGGTATATGCATATGGACGGCCATACTCTACTTCGCCATACTTGCCAGACCTGTCTATGTCCGCAATCTGCTCATCAGCATTTCATCCGTGCGATGGCTGCGCCGATGGCGCCGAAGAATCAGCGAAACCGCCACAAGCATCGAGGCCACGTCGGCCTGGGTCAAAGGCCGCTCCGTCCGCTGGTGGGCCGAGCTCTTCGGCGGCACGGTGCTGTCATGGTTCTCGCGCTACTTCATAGTGAACGCCATCTTTCTGGCATTCGTGCCCTCAGCCTCGGGCATTCTCGTATTCGCGCGACAGTTCGTTGTATGGGTCGTGCTGATGATCAGCCCGACTCCCGGAGGCAGCGGCATCAGTGAGTGGCTTTTCGCCAACTACTACGGAGACCTGATAGGCAACATCGGCATAGCTGCCGTCATAGCCCTCGTATGGAGGATTTTCAGCTACTACGTCTATCTGGCCGCAGGGTGCATGATGCTGCCCTCATATTTCGGCAAAAAATCAAAATCCATATTATGAAACGATATACTCCAGCCGCCTTGCTCCACTGCATCTGCATGACTCTGCTGATGATGGTCAACTTCACGGCCCGGGCATATGACGGAACAGGCCCGGTCTTTGTCATTCCCATAGAGACCGAAATCGACAACAGCGCCCTGCGTCACTTCCGCAAGGCAGTAGCCGAAGCACGCGAGGATGATGCATCAATGATAGTCGTGCGCCTGAACACCTATGGAGGAGCACTCGATGCAGCCGACTCCATCCGCACGGCACTGATGCGCCTCGACATCCCCACGGTGGCCTTCGTCGATGTCAATGCCGCTTCGGCAGGGGCACTGATAGCTCTTGCCTGCGATTCAGTCTATATGGCTCCCGGTGCGAGTATGGGCTCGGCCACTGTAGTGAACGGCTCCGGCGAGCCATTGCCTGAAAAATACCAGTCGTACATGGCCACGATAATGCGTGCCACAGCCGAACATCATGGCAAGAAAACCGTCGGTGACTCACTGGTATGGCGCCGCGACCCGGCGATAGCCGCGTCGATGGTCAACCCCGAGGTGTCAGTCTCTCTGACCGGAAATCAGGCCGTCGACTGCGGATATGCCGACGGCATCGCGCCCGACCTCCGGACCGTGCTCAGTGAGCTACAGCGTCCTGACGCAAAGGTTCATTACTATTCAGCCAATCTG
>CAMWZB010000160.1 GCA_947178655.1 uncultured Porphyromonadaceae bacterium | reverse complement strand
CATCATCTTCGAGACTGTGGTTTCGGTAGCCAAAGTGGCTCACGAACTCCGCCTCCACTCCGATGCCGACAATCTCGACGGTCTCAACTACATCGCCGGCAAGCGTGTCGATGAAGTGAACAAGATGGCCGAACTCGGCACCCGTATCGCACATATCGACGGCGGCGTTCCGAACATGCAGGTTGTCATCCCTTCAATCAACCCCGAGACTCTCGGCGAGCTGATTTACTTCTTCGAGGCAGCCGTAGGCATCAGCGGATATATGCTCGGTGTGAACCCCTTCAACCAGCCCGGAGTCGAGGCTTACAAGCGCAATATGTTCGCTCTTCTTGAGAAGCCCGGCTATGAAAAGGAAACAGAGGCAATCCGTGCAAAACTCTGATGACCTCTCTGAAATAATCGCAGCCACAGCCGGACACCCCGGTCCAATCGGGGTGTTCGACTCGGGCTACGGTGGCCTCACGGTGCTCCGTTCATTAATCAGCGAGCTCCCTGAGGCCGATTTCATATATCTTGGCGACAACGCCCGCGCGCCTTACGGCAATCGCTCGTTCGACCTCGTATACAGCTTCACGCTTCAGGCCGTGCTCTATCTCTTCGCCCGCGGCTGCCAGCTGGTCATTCTCGCGTGCAATACCGCTTCGGCCAAAGCTCTGCGAACAATCCAGCAGGTCGACCTTCCGCAGCTTGACCCTGACCGCCGTGTCCTCGGCGTGATAAGGCCAACAGCCGAAATCATCGGCAGCATCACCCGTACGGGCGCCATCGGCCTTGTCGGCACAGTCGGCACTGTGGCATCCGGCTCATACGACATGGAGCTGGCGAAACTTCATCCCCATATACGGCTATACTCAAAGGCATGCCCCATGTGGGTGCCTCTTGTGGAGAATCTCGAAGCCGACGGCCCCGGGGCCGACTACTTCGTCCGTCGCGATATTCAGGCTCTGATGGAGATGAACCGCGACATAGATACGATCATTCTCGGCTGTACACACTATCCACTGTTGCTCGACAAGATTCGGCAGTACGTACCGTCTACGGTCACGGTTCTGCCTCAGGGCGATATCGTGGCACACTCGCTTGCCGACTATCTGAGGCGCCATCCTGACATGGACGCGCGCATCACCCGTGGCGGCACGGTTGAGTACATCACCACGGAGCAGCCTGACAAATTCTCGCAGCTTGCCGCTGTATTCATGGGGCGGCCCGTAGAAGCGGTCCGCCAAGACCTTCAGTAAAATATCACTTAATCCTGACCATCATGCACGTTTCATATCCTACAACGGGCACTTGCTCGAAGAACATCGAGTTCGACATCGACGCCGAAGGTCGCCTTCGCAACATACGTTTTGACGGCGGCTGTCCCGGCAATACATCAGGCATCAGCCGTCTGGCCGAAGGCGCCGACGCGCGCACTGTGGCATGCATGCTCGGCGGCACAGACTGCCGCGGCCGGGGCACATCATGTCCCGATCAGCTCGCCAAGGCCATCGAACAGGCTCTCGAAGCCTGATTCCACTCAGTTACGGATACAGAGAGCCGGAAAGATGCCACGACTCGTTAGAAGGCATCTTTCCGGCTCAATTTCTTTATATCTCAATCAGTTCGTCAGCGGCGAAGTCGCGTACGGCCCTGGTTCCTATGACCGAGTCCCAGTCCATGGGCGAGATGCCGTTGCCGGGACGCTTCACTGTGATGTTCTCTTCGGAGAGAATCTCGCCTGCGGCTATATCGCGCGCGGCCACGATGCTCTTGCGAGCCACCTCGATATTAGGCCGTTCGGCGCGGTCAGCCACTTTTTCGCCCGAGCCCAGTGCTGCTTCGGTGCGCCGCACGGCATCTATGAGAGATTTCAGTCCGTCAGGCTCGAGCGATGCCTTGTGGTCAGGTCCCGGGAGTGAGCGGTCGAGGGTGAAGTGCTTCTCGATGACGCGTGCTCCCCGAGCTGTGGCAGCCACGGCTATGTCGGTGCCAATGGTGTGGTCGCTGTATCCCACGGCAGCGCATCCGAGCGTGGCGAGCGCATCCATGGCGCGCAGATTCACAGAGTCGTACGGTGCCGGATACTGGGTGGTGCAGTGCAGCAGGATGATGCTGCTTCGCGGTGTTCCGGCTTTCTCGAGCACACTCACGGCAGCCTCGACTTCGTCGAGTGTAGCCATGCCTGTGGACATTATCACACGGTCGCCGTAGGCACCAATCTTCCGCAGGTACGGCAGATTGGTAATTTCTCCTGACGGAATTTTCCAGTAGTCCTGTCCGATAGCCTTGAGGCAGTCTATCGAAACCAGGTCGAACGGAGTGCTCATGAAGCCTATCCCTTCCTTGTCACAAAGTTCCTTCAGTTCGGCATATGCCGACAGCGGCAGGTGAATCGCCTTGCACATCTCGAGCTGGCTCTCGCCTTCGCCGGTCGTTTCTTTCTGATACTCTGCTTTGGGAGCGAACTGCGATATGACCAGTTCGGGCACAGCTGTCTGAAACTTTACGTAGTCGGCTCCGGCCATGCGTGCCTCGTGCACCATCCGGCGGGCCATGTCCATATTGCCGTTGTGATTCACCCCGGCCTCTGCTATGATTATGACGTGATTTGTTTCTGTCATGGTGTTCTATGCGAAATTTTCCGGATAAAAGACGACATCCTCAAGATAGCGTACCGTCGTGACTCCGGGCGTGGCGTTCATGCTCCGGGTCGCCTCTCCGAGGAAGTCGGCTATGATAAGCCGGGGGATGTCGGCTCCGGCGTGTACAGACGCCGGGCATCCGCCTCCGAGGCGAGGGTTCACCTCCATGACCATCAGTCGGCCGGAGCGTCGGTCGCGTATCAGTTGTACGGTGACAGCGCCTCTCAGCCCGGCCACCTCTATGGCCTGAAGAGTGAGATTCCGACACTCGATGTCGTCGCAGGTGGTGGTGCGCACGACTTCACCTCCGTTCACCTCCAGGCGATATCGCGGGCTGATGGCAAGCGGTTCTCGGTCAGACATACGCACATAGCAGTCCACGGAGATTTCGTCACGGTCGTCGATGCGTTGCTGTATGAGATAGGCGTCGGTAGGGTCGGGGCCGAGGGCAAGCAGGTCAGCGAGGGAATCAATCATCACCAGGCCTTTCGAGGCCGACCCGAGTCTGGGTTTGGCAATCAGGCCCTCGCAGGAGTCGCCGGGCTTCCATGTGCGCGGTATGGCCACGCCTGCGGCACCGAACAGTTCGGCAGCCGCGCACTTGTCGAACATTCTCCGGCAGACGTCGTAGTCGCTCACCGGCGCGCAGACACCGGTGGAGGAGTGTTCGCTGACGAAGGCTGCGGCCACTTCTACGGCGCGGTCGACGAATGGCAGCACGATGTCGATGTCGTGCCGCCGACAGACGCTGTCGAGATGTGCGAATATCTCAGGGTCAGACCACCGCAGTCCGGTCTCCACAGGATGAAAGCCGCCTAATGGACAGTGAGGGGATAGTTCGTAGCCGGTTATGGTGCAGCCGAGCCCGAGTGCGGCACATGCATCCTGCAACATGCGTGCCATCACCACGCGCTTGGCTCCTCCGAGGAAGAGGATGTTCACGGCACCTCTTCGGCGAGCTTTCTCGGCTCTGCTTCCGGCGGTCATACGTT
>CAMWZB010000159.1 GCA_947178655.1 uncultured Porphyromonadaceae bacterium | reverse complement strand
TTAAATAAAGAAATCTTGATAGAAAAATGTAGTTTATGCTCTGATTCTTATCTTGACTCCTACTTATTTGATATATACGGTACGAACATCGGCACCTTTCTTAATGATATAGTAGCCCGATGTCGGATTGGCAATCTTTATACCCTGAAGATTGTAGTATTCAACGGGTGCGCCGGCATTGTCAACAGTGATGTCGGCGATGCCTGCGGCGGTGTCGCGGCAGAGAGTGTAGTCGAAACCGCCGTCAACTGCTGTGGCGAATGCGGCATACTCTCCGGCAGCTGCGATGCCAACGCCTTCGGAGACTGCGGAGAATGCGGTCAGACCGTCGCCAACAGTGTAGATGCGCGATTTACCGGCGAAGTCGCCCTTGCCGTAGTCTTCGCCTTTCACATTATAATAGCCGAGAGTAGCCACAGCGATGGAGCCGTCGGGAAGGACAGCGCCCTGCTTGATGGTCGAGTAGGTGATGTCACCGTCCTTGGCTTCATTGGCTGAGTATGCGAAAGAAGAGAGGTCGGAAGCCGAACCGGAATATACGAAAATCTGCTGGGAGACGCGCTCTTCGTCAGTGCCGTAATTCTCAGCATACGACTGAGAACCGACAGTGTAGAGAGTACCGTCATGTACAGTCATGAAAGCAGGTACGAAATTGGTCTCGAAACCGGCTTCGGGCGCCTTGTACGCGTGGTTGGCGGTGATTGCGTCATCCTTGATGTTCAGGAACTGATATACATATTCGTCAGCAGCGGAAGTGGCTGTGTAGGAGCCTGCGGCTGCGGTATAGACCAGAGGTCCATTGCCCGAGAATACGGCGGTCAGGCCTTCGGAAGTCACGGCGAAGTTGCCGGAACGCACAAAGTACTGACCTTCGGACGATGCGAGATTGACTCCGGTGGATGCGGTCACGACCGTAGAAGCTGTCGAAAGGTCGGATGGCATGGTGAATACTGCGGCTGCGGCGAGGTCTATGAAATAGATACCGCCGAAGGGATCATTGTAGGTGGCTTTGAAAGAAGCACCACCGAACTCGGTCTCACCGGTATAGCGTGCGAATGCGTACACAGTGCCGTCGACTACAGCAAGGTGGTTGATGCTGAAGTATACGTCGCCGTCAATAGGGAAATACATTCCGGTGGCAATCAGATCGGACAGAGGCTGAGGCACAAAGTCGGCTACGGCAAGAATACGGCCGGTGGCATCGTAATGAGCGACGAACGAGGCATTCTGATTGACTGTGGGAGCTCCTTCCAGCATCATGCCTTCCTTGACAATCGCTTCGCCGGCGGTGGTGCCGAATTCCACTTCATCTGCAAAGGTACCCGACACGTAGATGCTTCCGTCAGCGGCAACGACAACATCGGAGATAGTGGCTGAGCCGGTAAGCGCCACGGCCCAGCCGGCAGTGCCGGCGAGGTCGCAGGAAGCGATATATGCGCTTGTGCCGACAGCCGAAAGAGTCGTGCCGGCAAGAGTGATGTCCTCAGTGAATGCACCGGTGACGATGGTGCGGCCCAGTGCATCGACAGCGACGGGAGCATTGAACACCGTGTTTCCGGCTTCGAGAGCATTAACTACGGAAGTGTTCCATACACTCTCATAGTTCGCAGCTGAGGCGCCTGCTACGGCTCCGGCTGCAAGAAGGGTAAGTAAAACTTTTTTCATATTAAATTGGAATTAAAGAATGTTTGTGTCGCTAATGTCTGACAAGGCTGTGCCGAATGCCGGATACGGAATGTTCGGCATTCGGACACGGCCTCACGCAGATACGGTTCAGTCAGCCAGCCCGGGATTGGCCGTTATGGCTTCGGACGGAATGCGGATGGTGTAGCGCGGATCGCCCTGCTCGAGCACAATAGTCTCGCCACGATAGGTGCGCTCCAGACGGGGCTGTCCGGTGCGTCGCAGGTCGAACCAGCGGTGACCCTCGAATGCCAGTTCCCGTGCACGTTCGGTCAGAATCTCATCGAGCAGCTCGGCATCGGTCATCGCGGCCACGGCAATCTCTTTGGCGGCACCGCCGTCACTGAAGCGAGTGCGCTGGAGCGTCAGCAGATACTCGGCGGCATCGTCGATTCTGTCAAGGTGCCATGCGGCTTCAGCTGCATTGAGCACCATCTCACCCACCCGCAGTGTGCATGTGTAGGTGTTGCTTCCGCCTTTGAGGAGAACAATATTGGACGACGTCACCTGATTGTAGTACTTGCGGCGGCGCAGGTCTGACGAAGTGTAGAGTCTGTAGAAGTCGCGGTCCACCTTGATGGTGCGGGCATACGCGGCAGTGAATACCTGCTCCAGTGCCACGATATTCTCCACAGAGTTATACGCATTGGGGAGCTCGGAATTGATATCCGAAAGAGTTCCTTTCACTTCAAGAACACGCTCCGATGCGTCCAGGGCATCCTGCCAGCGACCCATGTAGAGATATACACGAGACCTTAGGGCATCGACCGACAAGGTGTTGAAGCGGTAATTGTACCCGTACTCCCACTTCTCGCAGTTGAGATACTCCTCGGCAGAGTCGAGATCCTTGAGAATAGCCGCGTACACTTCGGCAAGGGTGCTGCGCGAAAGGACTTCGTCAACATCGCTGTCAAGTTTGAGCGGTACTGCCTTGGTGACTTCCGGGTCGCAGGTGGTATATGCCGGAGCGTGGAGATTGACGAGGTTGAAGTGCATCAGGGCGCGGAGCATATATGCCTCGCCTACCATCTGACGGACTTCTTCTGTCGTGCCGCCGGTCATCATGTTTTCGGATTCGATGACATAGTTCGCGATGAATAGGACGTGATAGAACTGACGCCAGCTGAATGTGGCGGTATTGCGGTCAGGCGCGTCATCGTTCCAGCGCCATATGTCGAGGTACGAGCCGAGGTCGTTGGCCGACATGGTGGCGTCAAGCAGCACCTCGTCGCTGCGGAATGATGCGAGTCCGCGGTCGTCAGGCACGGTGACGTAGGCCTCGGTGATGAGCGAACGGAACTCAGGAACGGTAGTGGGTATTACTCTGCCCACAGGCTGTATGTCGAGAAAACTGTCGCAACTCGTGGTGAGGCCGGCAGCCATGCCGAGAGCCGCGACGGCGGCAAATATTTTTCCGAATTTCATATATGTCGAGGAGATTTATCAGAATTTGACCTGAAGATTGAATGTGTAGCTCTTTGGGATGGGCTGAGCGAAGGGGTTGCCCATGGTCTCGGGGTCAAGGAAGTTCTTGTAGTTCGACCCGAATACACAGAGGTTGCGGGCCTCGAGAGCGACGCGGACTGACGACAGACCCATGCGTGCAACCACGGGAACGGGAATGTTGTAGCCGAATGTGACACTCTGAAGGCGGATATGGTCGGACCGCTTCACCCATGTGTCGAGCATGGAGTAAGTGTTCTGCTCGCCGTAGTTGTTGCGCTCGGCTGTGCGGTATCCGTTATCGGGAATCAGCGCCGGAAGAGTTCCGTCGGGGTTGGATGGCGACCAGCGGTCGAAGATATCGCGGTTGGTGTTCATGCCGCGGTCGAACCACACGTTGCTGTACGATGGCTGCGTGCGCGTGTACATGCCAAGATTGAAGGCGAAGTTCACCGTCAGGTCGAAGTCGCGGTAGAAGAACTGGTTAATGA
>CAMWZB010000158.1 GCA_947178655.1 uncultured Porphyromonadaceae bacterium | reverse complement strand
CCACACCCCGTCCGCCGCGCGAAGGCGAGAAGCACGGGGTGAACTATTACTTCATGACCGAGGAGGCTTTCCGCGACACTATAGCCGAAGGCGGCTTCGTGGAATATGAGGAAGTATATCCGGGCCGGTTTTACGGCACGCTCTGCTCGGAGATAGAGCGTCTTACATCGGAGGGACACAATGTGATACTCGACCTTGACGTGAACGGCGCGCTCGGAGTCAAGAAGATGTACGGCGAGAAGGCTCTGACCATATTCATCCAGCCCCCGAGCATCGAAGAACTGCGCAGACGCCTGGAGTTTCGCGGGACAGAGTCGCCCGAGACCATAGACATACGCGTAGACCGGGCCAAGTACGAGATATCGCGCGGACCTGAATTCGACCGCACGGTGGTGAACGACCGTCTCGACGATGCTATCCACGATACGGACAATCTCATCTCCGCCTTCATCAATCTCTGAGGCGGCGATGGAGACTGTAGGGATACTCGGAGGGTCGTTCAATCCGGTGCATATCGGCCATATGATGGTGGCGTCGTATCTGGTGGAATGGGGTTATGCCGACAAGGTGTGGCTGACACTGTCGCCGCTGAATCCGCTCAAGGAGGGCTCGGAGCTGCTGCCGGACATCAAGCGTCTGCAGATGCTGAGCATAGCTGCCAAAGGCGCCGAGAAGATAGATATCTGCGATATCGAGCTGACGATGCCGAGGCCGTCGTACACCATCAACACTCTTGACCTTCTGGCAGAACGGTTTCCGGATACGCGGTTCAAGCTGGTGATCGGGAGCGACAACTGGCGCATCTTCGACCAATGGCGCGAACCTCAGCGCATACTGGATGACTACGGCGTGCTGGTGTATGTGCGTCCGGGCTATCCGGTGACCGATGACGGTACTGCGGGGATGGAAATCGTGCACGCGCCTATGGCCGACCTGTCGAGCACGATGGTGCGAGAGGCCATAGCCAAGGGACGAGACATGAATTACTTTCTTCCCGCAGGGGTATATCAGTATATCCTCGAGCATAAGTTATATCAACGAAAGGAACGAAAATGAGCGAACTATCACCTGCCGCACTGTCGCTGGCGGCTCTGTCGGTGGAGTACTGCAAGGCTGTGACCGACGCAGCGATGAAGAATCCCCGCGAAGTGCTGCGGGACATAATCAGATACTTACCGCGCATCTACATCACTCTGTGCGACCTGAGGCCGTACGACGATGACGCGGATACGGCTCCGGAAGAGACCGGGGCCATCTATGACTCGGTGACGGAAGAACAGTACGACGAGGTGCTTGAGGGTCTGCGGACTATGCTCGGCGCCAACGATATGTATCTGGATACTCCCGTTGAAGAGATGCGCTACTCGGACACTCCTGTGGCTGTGTCGCTGGCCGAGGAGCTGGCCGACATCTACCAGAATGTGGCCGACTGCGCCGCCACCATCGGGCAAGCGACAGCGGAAATGATGCCCGAGGTTCTGTCGGAGATGAAGTACCGCTTCGCGACATATCTGTCGACGACGCTGTGCAGTGCTCTGCGAGCGTCAAACTACATATACTACAACGTACAATTCGATGAAGAATAACCCACCTTACACTACCATGGAAAACATAGGATATATCGATGACCTCTTTGAATTTCTCGAGTCTTCGCCCGTGAACTTTCTGGCAGTCGAGACCGCCCGTCGCCGACTCGATGCTGCGGGGTTCGAGGCTCTCGACATGCGCGATGAATGGACTCTGAAGCCCGGCGACCGCCGCTATGTGGTACAGAACGGTTCGGCGATATTCGCCTTTATCGTCGGTGCCGGGGCGGCGCACTCGGGTTTCCACGTGATTGCGTCGCACTCCGATTCGCCGGGTTTCCGCATCAAGCCGCACTGCGAGATAGCCTGCGAGGGCGGGATGACGAAGCTGAATACGGAGGTTTACGGCGGTCCGATACTGTATACGTGGTTCGACCGGCCTCTGTCGATAGCGGGCCGGGTGATGCTTCGCAGTGCCGACCCGATGCGTCCGGAAGCGCGGACCGTGCACTTCCGGCAGCCTCTGCTTGTCATACCTCATCTGGCGATACACTTCAACCGCGCTGTCAACGAGGGCAACAAGCTGTCGAAGCAGAAGGACATGCTTCCGGTAGCGTCTCTGACGGGCGGCAATGCGGCCGGGATGATACGAGACAAGGTGGCGGAGTATCTCGGGGTGAGTGCGGACGACATCATCGACTATGATCTGTCGCTGTACAGCTGCGGACTGCCCGAAATAGCGGGCTTCGACGGGTCGATGATGTGCGCCGGACGCCTGGACGATCTTTCGATGGTGCACGCGTCGCTCACGGCGCTGCTCGAGGCGTCGGCTACGGCGTCGCGCCATACGCGCATAGCCGCGGTGTTCGACAATGAAGAGACAGGGTCGGGGACGAAGCAAGGCGCCGGGTCGCCGATACTCGAGCACATACTCAGGCGGATAGTCTATGCTCTGGGTGGAGGCGAGACGGACTATATGCGTGCCGTGGCTGATTCGTTCCTGATATCGGCGGACAATGCCCACGGGCTTCATCCGAACTACGTCGAGAAGCAGGACCCGACTGTGCATCCGATACTCGGGCAGGGTCCGTGCATCAAGGTGAACGCCAACTGCAAGTATATGACTGACGCTGATTCGGCTGCTGTATTCGTGGAGCTGTGCCGTCGGGCAGGTGTTCCGTGCCAGTACTTTGTGAATCACAGCGACGTGGCCGGCGGGTCGACTCTGGGCAATATCCTGACGTCGCAGATACCACTGCGCGGCGTGGACATGGGCGCACCGCTGTGGGCGATGCACTCGGCATGCGAGACGGCGTCGACCGATGACCACGTGCACTGCATCAAGGTATTCCGCCAGTTCTTCAGCGAGTAAGGGCTCACACACAGGCGGATGCTCACGCCGCCGGGGCTATGGCTCGACCACAGGGTCGAATCCCATGGTCTCGGCGGCGAAATACTTCCACAGCGGAGCGAGCATGAGGCTCTGCTTCATCCGGTCGGACTTCATGAGTTCGATAAGTTCGTCGCGCGAGACGAGGTGTACCGCGATGTCCTCGGTGGCGTCGAGGTGCCTGGCTCCCGAGAATGTGACGCCTTTGGCCACGAAGCAGTAAGTGAGGTTGTCGGTGGTGCTTGGATTTCCGCTGATGACTGATATCAGCGACCATTCTCCGCCTGCGTATCCGGTCTCTTCGAGCAGCTCGCGCCGGGCGCCCTGAAGCGGCGTCTCGCCGTCTTCGACGACTCCAGCGCAGAGTTCGAACTGGATGCGTCCGAGTCCTTGTCTGTACTGCTCGACGAGCACGAAGCGTCCGTCGTCGGTAATGGCGATAATGTTGACCCAGGAGGGGTATTCGAGGACGTAGAACTCGTCGTTGACGCGTCCGTCGGGTAGCCTGACACGGTCACGGCGTGCAGTGAGCCACGGTCGCCTAATGATATATTCGGTGTCAATTGTGTGCCACGGTCTGACTTTATGTTCCATTAATCTTTATTAAACTTGTTTCGGTATTTTTGAGCAAAGATAGCGAAAAGGTCCGAAAAAGATTTAGCCGAGAGATGCTGAAATCACAAAAAACGTCAATAAAAGAACGGTATTGGCGTCGATTCGGGAAAAAA
>CAMWZB010000157.1 GCA_947178655.1 uncultured Porphyromonadaceae bacterium | reverse complement strand
GACGCTCCATATGCTTGGGATAGTACGGCGGATTGTATATCGTCGCCATAGTGCCCATCTCGTCAAAACCCTCGATGAGCATGCCTTCGGGGTCAAGGTCGCTGAAGCCCATAGGTCCGACGATTTCGGTCATTCCGCGCTCGCGGCCCCAGGCCGAGACCGCCTCGAAAAGAGCGTCGCACACCTCCTCGTCATCAACGAACTCCAGCCAGCCGAAGCGCATCTGCTTCTTGCCCGTTTTCTCGTTAACGGCATGATTGATGATGGCTGTGACAGTGCCGACCGGCTCTCCATTGCGGAACGCCATGAACGACTGCGCATCGCAGAAGTCAAATGCCGGATTACCGTCAGGACTGAGCGTGGCCATGTCGTCCGAACGCAGAGGCGGCACGTAGCAAGGATTGCCTTTATACAGATTTATGCCGAAGTCAATATATTGCGAGAGCTGGTCGGCGTCAGTTGCTATTGGATGGACGTAGACTGATGACATCTTTGATTTAGAGTATTAGAGGGAACTGATTCATTGCCGACGGCACTCCGGTCACAACCGGCTGCGGCGCATAAGGCGACTTCAGCCACATGATCAGCAGCAGCATGAGCACCATCACGGCAAGTATCACCACGGCCACCCGCTTGTTGCCATGATTCTCAAGTGCCAGATGGATTTCCTGTATGTTACGGAAACGTCGCTTTGGGTCTGACTCTGTGCACTTCCGTATCACGCGGCGCAGAGTCGGATCGTCGAAGTCAGCAGCATCCAGAGCGGCCTTGAGCACCTGACCGTAGTTATAGATGTCGTCGGCCGTCGACTGGTGCGACAGCGATGGCCGCTGCTCATAGCCGACATCGATGAGTTTGAGATTCCCTATGTTTTCTGTGAAGAGAATATTGTCGGGAGTCAGCGGCGGATGCACTATGTGGGAGTTCTGCACATACTCCAGCGCGTTCAGCAGCTGGTGACGCAACTGCTCAATGTGCTTGCGGGTCACCTTCTTCTCGCGTATCAGCTTGGCAAGGCTGTCGCCGTACACGTCATCGGTCACTATGCACCGCCCGATGCCGGGAATATCCTCGAAGTCATTGATCATCACTATATTGGGATGAGCAAGACTGTAGCGCACATCGAATTCCTGCTCAATCATGGCCTGAAACTTCGGATCGTCCGCGTACTCCGGACGCAGTGTCTTAATCATCACCCACTTGCCAAACTTCTTCGCCGTATAGATGTGATAGAACTCTTCGTCCCACTCGGGCAGATGCTCAATTTCGGTCCAGCGTGTCGTTTCGGAATTCATCGTGTCGTAGTTGTTAATAGTTTCTTAATAAGTCAGCACCATATAAGCGCCGGAAGCGAGACTGTCGGGAAGAGCATCCACTTTATTGCCTGAGAATATGTCAGTTCCACCGGCGAGAGGAGCCTTTACAGCATCGGCAAGAGCAAGAGGCGCTGTCTCAGCCCCAAGATTGACGGCGACGAACGTGCGGCCTTCCGCACCTCCGCGGACGAAGCTCAGCACGTCGGCAGATCCGGTTCCGAGCATCTCCACAGGCGCGCCGGCGACACCGGCTGCAAGTTCCTTGCGGCTGTGTTTGAGACTGTTCAGAGTCTGATAGAACCCGAAGTACTCATTCCGGGGAGACCACTCGGGAGCCTTGTCTTTCTTGAAGAACTCGAAAGCACGGTTCATGCCCGTCTCCTGACCCGTATAGATCAGCGGCATGCCCGGCAGAGTGTACGTCAGCACGGCGAATGCTTTGTTAAGCTCACCGAGACGCTCGAATTCGGTACCCTCCCACGAGTTGAGGTCGTGGTTGGTGATCATGTTCATCATGTAGCTGTCCGCAGGATATACTGCGGCCTGACTGCGCAGGAGCGAGTCAATGTCGGCGGCGTGGCGCGGAGCCCAGTCATCGCCTCCTGCGTAGGGACGCTGTCCGGAAGTCATCGCTATCTGGTTGAAGAGATCCTTCATCGGCCAGTTGTAGTCCATGTCGAACGCATGCTCGAGCAACTCGGGCTCTGTAGCTTCCGCAAGCATGAATATGGGCTTGCCGGCGGCCTTCTCGAGAGCAGGTCGTGCCTCGTTCCAGAAGTCAACAGGCACCATTCCGGCCACATCGCAGCGGAATCCGTCGATACCGGCCTCGCGGAGCCAGAACGCCATCGACTCGGTCATAGCCTCGCGCGTACCCTCATTCGAGTAATCGAGCTGATACACATCAGACCAGTCGAACGGGCCGTACATCTTGCCTTCTTCGTTCAACTTGTAATACTCCGGATGCTCTTCCACCCATGCGTTGTCGCAGCCTGTGTGGTTGGGCACCCAGTCGATGATGACCTTCATACCGGCCTCGTGCGCCTTGTCGACCACCTTGCGGAAGTCATCAAGCGTCCCGAACTCGGGATTGACAGCCTTGTAGTCGCGTACGGCATAGTAGCTGCCAAGCTCGCCCTTGCGGTTCAGCTCGGATATCGGATGTATGGGCATAAACCACAGAATATCCACCCCAAGCTCCTTCAGACGGTCGATATGCTCGCCGAAAGCAGCGAACGTTCCCTCGGGTGTATACTGACGGGTATTCACCTCATAGATGACCGCATTGCGGCTCCAGTCAGGATGCTGCACCGTCGTGGTGTCAGGAGAACCTGCTTCGCTCACGGCGTCAGCCTGAGCGGTCTTGGGAGCGCAGGCCGTGAATATTGATGCGACAGCGGCCAATAGGCCGAAGAATTTCTTCATATAGATATTTCTTTAATAAGTGGCAGAACAGCCCGACGGCCGGAAAAGCCACCCGGGTAGATTCAGTTCAAGACGTCGTTGACAGCAACGCTTACTTTTCGCCTTCAATATTGATGGGAATCTCGCGTGCTATGGAATGGTCGAGCGATATAAGTGTCTCAGTGCCGGTCACGCCGGGAATCATCTGGATTTTCTTGTTCAGAAGCTCCATGAGATGCTCGTTATCACGGGCGAAGAGCTTGATAAGCATCGTGTACGGCCCCGTGGTGAAGTGACACTCCACAATTTCGGGAATCTTCTCCAGCTCGGGAACCACATCATTGTACATGGCACCGCGCTCAAGATTCACGCCGATATAAGTGCAGGTAGCATAACCCAGTATCTTGGGATTCACGTGATAGCCGGAACCGGTGATGACCTTCATATCAATCAGGCGCTGAAGGCGCTGATGGATGGCTGCGCGCGATACGCCGCATTCCAGTGCCACATCCTTCGACGGGATACGGGCGTTGTGCATTACGATTTTCAGAATTCGTCGGTCGAGATTGTCTATTTTGTCCATTGCTTTACATGTTATTTTGCTGACAAAAGTACGGTTTTTTTGCAAAATGTCCAAATTTTCGGCTAATTTATGCTAAAAAAGTCCTCGAGAGGCCCTATTTCTCTCGAAACGTCAGTATTTGAAAGAACTTCCGCCAAGAAATTCACGCAGCAGCGACGTCGACGGAAGGAGTCCGGCGCTGACCGGCAGGAAATAGCTCAGGAACTTGCGCAGACGGTAGGCTTCCGCATATTCCGGCACGTCAGAAGGCACTCCGCGGAGGATACTCTCGCCGTAGTCCTTCATCACGGCCGGCTCGAACACGAACGACGAGTTGAACATCGCATCAGCATTCTCCTGATATGGGAATATCC
>CAMWZB010000156.1 GCA_947178655.1 uncultured Porphyromonadaceae bacterium | reverse complement strand
TGCCATGGGCGCGCTCGGTGCCGCGGTTTTCGCGGTGGTGGCTGTCATCGGGCACTTCTCCTCCAAGGCCGACAAGGCCGCCGAAAGCGCCAAGAAACTCAGCCGCTGTACCGACGCGTACGTCTCAGGCGCGGCCGAGGCAAAGACCGGCATCACGGGCGAAATCAATACTCTGAAAGAGCTCATCAAGACAAACGGCGACACCGCCGATGTCGTGCGACATCTCAATGAAACCTACGGAGATATCTTCGGGACATACAGGACCGCAGCCGAGTGGATGGATACACTTATAGCAAAGAGCAAAGACTACATCCGCTATAAAGGCTATGAGGCGCAGGCTTTGGCCATATCGCAAAAAATAGCCGAGGCCGAACAGCGCCAAGTAGCGGCACAGGATATCAAAGATGATCTGCAGAAGACCGGTGTGGACAGCCGGGGGCGGCGCAAGCAGAAGACTCCGGCCGGCGAGGTATGGCGCAAGGTCGACGGATGGGACGAGAACGAAAAGACTCTCAACGAAGCCCGCGAAGACGTCAGCCGTCTGACTGCCGAATATGACAGGCTTATCGCAAAGACCGAGGACTGGCGCACGAAGCTCTCTGCCCGCAAGACTCCTCCGAAGTCCGACCCGCAGGCAGGCTCCGGCACTGAAGTCAAGGTCCCCGAGGGCTCCATCGCCGAACTCGAAAAGCAGCTCAGCGACATCCGGTCCAGAATAAGACTCGAGGTAGACGCCGACAGCCGGGCGGCACTGTACAGAGAACTGTGCAGCATCGAGGATCAGAAGCGGCACATTGAATTCTCGTACAAGTATCCTGACTTCAAGCCCTCCGAACTTCCGGAGGTTGATCAGGTTCAGCTGAATGTGGAAACCGACATAGCAAAGTATCAGCCGGAGCTGGAAGACACATCGGACTGGGTCGAAAGCATCGGCGACAAGTCGAAGGACATGGCAGCTACCGCCGGGAATGCCTTCAATCAGCTGGGCGGCGCGATTTCGGGTCTCGGGAACGCCCTCGAGATTCCCGAACTGAATGTGGCCGGCACGATGGCGCAGGCGATTGCCACGATGGTGTCAGGCTTTGCCGCCGCGACCGCCGAGGGGGCTGCTCTGGGGCCGTTCGGCTGGATGGCTGTCGCCGCCTCCGGTCTCGCTCAGCTCACGGCCATGGTGTCGGCTGTAAAAGGTCTTCCGGCATTTGCCGACGGTGGTATAGTGAGCGGTCCGACCGTCGGACTTATCGGCGAGTATGCCGGAGCGTCGAACAATCCCGAAGTCGTCGCGCCGCTCAACAAACTCAACAGCATGCTGAAGCCGTCGGGCACGCCGGTGATTGTCGGCGGCACGCTTCGCGTTTCCGGACGAGATCTGATTTGCGTGCTGGCCAACGAGACCCGGGTGGCAAGCAAGTCGGGCAGACGTACGAACATAAAATTGTAACAGCCATGTATTTTCACGGAAGTTTTCTGACCCAATCGGGCGAAACGGTCACGGTGCATATAGTGACCAAGAACAGCCGTGCCGTGCAGGTAGAAATCGGCGACGAAGAGAGCGGCGTATTTTTCACTACTGATCCGGTGGAAATCGAAAGCAGCATCAATGACACTTTCGACCACCTGCTGCGCAGTCAGGCTACCATCCGGCTGCTCACACGCGACTTCATGCAGGATTTGTTCTGCACATCGTGTATGGACGCAGTGGTGAATATATTCAAGGGTGATAAATGTATCTTTGCCGGATTTATCGAGCCGCAGACGTATTCGCAGGGCTATAACGAAGTCTACGACGAGCTGGAGATATCCTGCATCGACGTACTCTCCGCGCTGCAATACTCGAAGTATCGCAACGTGGGCGCCAGAGGCGTACTGTACGAGGACGTAAAGGCAAATGCCGGACAGCGTGTGTTCCATGACATCATCGGAGACATACTGAACCGTGCGTGTGCCTCTGTCGACATTACCGGAGCCGGAGGCGTCGAATACTACTACGACGGCAGCAAGGCCCTGACGGCCGATGCGGGCCGCTACGACATTTTCTCGCAGCTGTCCGTATCCGAACTGTTATTCCTATGTCAGGAAGAGGACGATGTGTGGAAGCAGGACGCGGTATTGGAGGCCATCCTCAAGTATCTCAACCTGCATATTGTGCAGGACGGCCTGCAGTTCTATATCTTCTCGTGGGAGAGTGTCAAGGGCGCTGCGCCCATCGCATGGCGCGGCCTTCTCTCGGGGCTCACCATAGAGCCCGAGAGACAGACCGTGGAATTTTCTCCCGACAATGTGGCCTCCGACGACACCGCCATAAGCATAGGCGAGGTATTCAACCGCATACAGCTCACGTGCCATCCCGGCAGTATCGACAGCGTCATAGAAAGCCCGCTTGACGAGGACGCCCTGACCTCGCCCTACGCCAACCGTCAGAAATACCTCACCGAGTACTCTGTCGACGGAGAGGGCGTCACAGCACAGGAGGTGTTCTACAATCTGTGTCACGACAAGCCTGTCGACAACGGGGGCGCCACAGTCACCGACTGGTATCTCCGGGTGAAGGACAATCCGTCGTGGACTTTCCCCGAGCCCGGCTCAGGAGACAGTCTCATCGACAAGTACTGCTCCGAAGGCATCCGCCAGCAGGACCTGCCGAACAGCATGCCGCAGATGCCCTGCGCCGCGCTGATATCACTCGGAAAGGTAGAGACGAAGATGGACCACAAGGACAACGCGCCGGTGGCGTCTGTCGACATGACCGACTATCTCGTGGTCAGTGTGAACGGCAACGGCAGCGACGACGTGTCGGCCACTTATCCCTCGGAGTCATCTCTGCGGCAGGCTGCGCCGTGTGCCGTGTACTGCGGGGCTACCTCCGGCGGAGTGTTCTCGCCCTCCGACAGCGCCACGACCAATTATATCGTCATCTCCGGAAGCATCATCCTCAATCCGCTGATGGATATGACCAATACTTTCAAGACGCTTCACGACCTCGACCCGTGGACTTATTTCAACCGGGATATCTGGAACCACACCGTGCCGAGCCGCAACAACGATGACGGGCGCTTCTACACCCGGCGCTACTATAAGGCCGCCGTACCGTCGGCGGCTCCGCAGTGGGACACGGAGACTGATTACGGCCTGGTACCCTTCACCGGCACCGGTCCGGAGCAGTACGAGTTTCGACGCAGCGCCGTGGGCGACGGCTCGGACACAGTCTCGAAGGTGGCCGTGCTGGCCTGTATGCTCGTCATAGGAGATAAATGCGTGGTCGAGACAGGCACACACGGAAAGCCGTCTGACTTCGAGTGGCGCACATTCAAGCCTCTGGAAGAGTGCGCCGACATCGACGAATACTACAGCCAGTGCTTCACTATCGGCTTTGACCCGAAAATCGGTGACAAACTCATCGGCACGGAGTTCGACATACAGAACAACATCGATTTCAACATGGGCATCGATGCGCAGGGCACGGCCATACCGGTGCGCTCCGACACGCCTGTCAGCGGCCCTGTGCGGTTCGAGATACTCGGTCCGGTCAATACGCTGTGGAACGACTTCGTGCGCCGCCATCCCACGTGGTTCAGGCACACGACGTGGTCCGACAACTCCATCCCGCTGCTGGCCCATGTGAGCAGCATCTTCGTGAAGTCTTTCGAAGTGAAGATGTACAG
>CAMWZB010000155.1 GCA_947178655.1 uncultured Porphyromonadaceae bacterium | reverse complement strand
CCAGGCGGCATCACAGCCACCTCACCGGCGGGCAGACTGTTGATGATTTTATTTACAACGGTGGTCTTTCCGGATCCGGTGCCACCGGCTATGCCTATGATTAACATACTCTGCGTACTTTAGTTCTTATTCGGTTCGGTTGTGCCTCTCCTTACTGACGGAGACGCATTCAAGGCACGAAGTTACGGAATTTTATGCAATTGTCAAAAAAATTCTTCAATGGCATAATTTGCAAACTTTGCAGAAAAATAATATCTTTGTGCCGTTAACCATATATTAGAGCAATAATCGATAAAACTGAATCTTATATTCATGAAAAAACTTATTGTCGCGCTTGTCGCGGTCTTGCCTATGCTTTGTCAGGCACAGCGAGCTGAAGTCACCGATTTTTTCTCGGAAGGTGATAATGTCGTGGTCAAATACCGCCTTACAGAAAAAGCAGCGACTATATCACTTTTTATATCGGAAAACGGCGGTGAGTGGCAACTGCTTGAGCAGGTGTCAGGCGATGTCGGCAGCAATGTGACGGAAGGAAATAACAGTATCGTCTGGGATGTCTATAAAGAGAAACCAAAAGGAGTGTCCGGCAAGGTGCGCTTCGTTGTCGTTCCGGACTATGTCCGGCCTTCAACCGACAATTTGCCTTCCGGTCTTCCGAGCTACAATATAGTGCTTCGTGGCAATAAGGCATATTACACCAGGAAGACGAATTATAGTTCGACATATGCGGGCGATATTCGCAAGGGTACCTATGCCTCGGCTACTGACAAAATATCGTATAATATCGAAGTCTACGAATATGATTTCGTGACAGGCGAAGAGACCATGCTTGAATCTTTCGGATGGTCGGGACGGGTTGCCCGCAAGCAGCCTTCAGGCGATGCCGCAAGGGTTTCCTTTCCGGTCGTCACTCCTCCCAATCACAGGATCAACATAGACAAAGAAGGACGTGTTTGCTTAGATAAAAGAATAATTGTGAACTGAATATGAGAGGACGACTATCTATAATTCTGTCTTTGGCCATAGCAGTGTCGTTGAACAGCGCAGCGCAGGTGGCCAAATCCGGGACTCTGCAAATGATTCCCGGATTTTCCCGTTTTGCCAAAGAATATGTCGAAGAGCGCATCAACCGCTGGCAGGTGAAAGGTGAATTTGAAAAGAGCGAGGACTACCGTCTCCGAATAGAGACAGAGCGCGAAGCCCGGATAAAAGAGTATACAGAGGAAGCCCGGAGCAAATATATCAACGACCAGCAGCCGGCCGACATCAAAGCAGAACTGATACTTAATACCTATAACGCTGATGCCGAAGTATATGTGATATCTCATCCGGAGTTCGGCGACTTCGTCTTACCGATAAGCATAAGTGAGGCACCTGACTTCAAGAAGCATTGGTCTCAGATGGAGCCTACGGGCTGCTATGTCATCGAGAATGACCGGATCGCTCTTGAGAGTATTATTTTTAAACCGCTCAGAGGCAAGACTAAACGGGCGTATATGGGCACTCGTGCTAACGCTGCGGAGTATGCCGAGGCCGAGATTCACTTTGACTTCGATCCTATAGAAATCGAAGCGGGCAATACGTCAGATAAAGTATCGCACAGCACAGTTTCGAGCGGCTCTTTCAAAAGAGCAGCGACAAAAGCGGATATCGATCTTAACATTCCCTCAGGGGTGAATACCTCGAACACAAATACATTCGCTGTGATAATTGCAAACGAGAATTACCGCCGGGTGTCGAAAGTTGACTATGCGCACAATGACGGCGACATCATGAAACGCTACATGGTAGAAACTCTCGGAATCCCTGAAAAACAGGTGCATTACATCAAGGATGCCACGCTCAACGACATGCGTGGAGAGATTCGGTGGCTCAGCGAAATCGGCGAAGCATTCAATGGCGAAGCGTCGTTCATTCTTTATTATGCCGGACACGGTATCCCCGACGAATCGACTGCTGACGGATATCTGCTGCCGGTAGACGGCTATGGGTCGCTGGCATCGTCGGGCATGGCCATGAGCGAACTTAATGAGAAAGTGTCGTCGATTCCTTCGAAACTGTCTCTGGTATTGCTTGATGCCTGCTTCTCCGGGGCTATGCGCGACGGTGAGATGCTGGAGTCTGCGCGAGGAGTGGCCATCAAGGTACGCCCCGGCTCCGTCAACAAAGGCAATGTCGTTGTCCTGACAGCATCGCAGAATGACGAGACTGCCTCCAAAAGCGATGAGCATGGCCATGGCCTGTTCACGTACTATCTTCTGAAGAAGATTCAGGAGAGCAAAGGAGATGTAAGGTTGGGCGATCTTGCTGACTATACGATAGACCGGGTGCGGCGACATTCTGTCATAAACAGCCGTAAGCCGCAGACACCTTCGGTGCTCGCATCGCCGATGATTAAAAATAAGTGGAGCAACATCGTACTCTCAAAAATAGCGAAATAATAGTGTATCCGAGACATTATTCGTGACGCAATCGCTATCGACGTCGTTTCGGCTGTCGGATTGTTATGAGCGGATTCGCTTGGAAGAGTATTGGTCGCCTTGTGCCAAAAAATTTGTAATATTGGCGCGTAATGGCTTTCGGATGGAAAAAAATGATTAATTTTGCATCTGATGCGCTTCCGTCGCAGGCGTACTAAACGTATAGAAATAACGTAAAGTAATGATACTCACCTACTCTTTGGCCAATTTTGGCCGATACTGTATGTTCCTGAACCGTACGTTCTCGATACCCGACCGATGGTCTGTGTTCGTCAAACGTACGATACAGGAGGTGTCGAAACTTGGCATCGATTCCATTCCTCTGGTCATCATCATCTCCCTGTTCATCGGCGCTGTCTGTACCATTCAGATGCAGCTGAACGTGACGTCACCATTGATTCCGGCGTATTCGGTCGGTCTGGCTACGCGAGAAATCATCCTGCTGGAGTTCTCGAATTCGATTCTCTGCCTTATTCTTGCAGGCAAGGTGGGATCTAACGTCGCCTCGGAAATAGGCACGATGCGAGTCACCGAGCAGATTGACGCTCTGGAGATAATGGGCGTCAATTCGGCCAATTACCTTACTCTGCCTAAGATTGTCGGTTTCGTGCTTTTCATGCCGGTGCTCTCCATACTCTGTATGGGCATGGCCTTCGTGGGCGGCTGGTGTGTGGCAGTGTTCACCGACATCATTCCCGTTTCGCGCTATGTCTATGGACTTCAGACGATGTTCATCGAATGGTATGTGTGGTATGGCCTGATAAAGTCGCTTGTGTTCGCTTTCCTTATCGTATCGATATCGTCGTACTGCGGCTACTATGTCAAGGGCGGAGCCCTTCAGGTGGGCAAGGCAAGTACTGACGCTGTGGTGTCGAGCAGTATCTTCATACTTCTTTTTGACGTGATTCTCACCAAACTTCTGCTCCAATGATAGAGGTAAAGAAACTCCGCAAATCGTTTGACGGCCGCACCGTGCTGCACGATGTCGATGCCACATTTTATACAGGCAAGACAAATCTGATAATAGGGCAGAGCGGCTCCGGAAAAACCGTGCTGGTGAAGTCGCTTGTCGGGTTGCTGACCCCTGACCGAGGAGAGATTCTCTTCGACGGTCGAAATCTGCTCACTATGACTTCACACGAGGTCAAGGAACTCCGCAAGGAAATAGGCATGCTTTTCCAGGGCTCGGCGCTCTTCGACTCTGAGA
>CAMWZB010000154.1 GCA_947178655.1 uncultured Porphyromonadaceae bacterium | reverse complement strand
CAGGAATTGTGCTCCACTACTTGTCCGTTGCAGGATTTTGTGGCTGAGTCTTGTGGATGTGGCAGAGGCGCTGTCATCCCGCTTATTGTTCTCCGGTCGTAGAGCTGTTACCGCAGTTATGCTCTTGAAGTGTCGGCTGGTGTGCTGCGGTATTGTGCGACAACTGTCAGGCTGATTCGCTATGATTCAATAGCATAAGACAGTCGTTTAATTCACGTAATGTGGATCGCTCGGAACTGATGCAAAAAAAAGACTGTGTCCCCGGGCGGGAACACAGTCTTTTGTGCGGTTGGGCTGATGATCAGAGGATGATCTTCTCAACTTTCTTGCCTGCGCGGCGGATATAGAGGCCGTGTGCGGGATTCTCTACGCGGATGCCCTGGAGGTTGAAGTATTCAACCTTATCGTTGGTGTTCACATCGACATTCTCTACGCCCGAGTTGAAGCCTTCGGGAAGAGTGAGCTTCGAAGCCTTGGAGAATTTCATGCCGTAGAAACCGTTGGGATTGATGTTCTTGTCGCTCGGGTCCGGGAAGTTGTAAACTATTGAACTCTCTTCGAAGTCAATCACGTTATTCTTGAGTATGATCGTTTCACCTGCTTCGGGGATAATGAGATTGCCGGCGTTGTCGTAAAGGACTGAAACAGATGCCAGGCTGGTGGTACCATAGTTCGGGTTGATAACGACGCCGGTTTCCTGATAAGGTACGGTTACAAGATTCGGATCTGTAATGTCGATATAGAGGTGGCCATTGCCGCCGTAATCAGCGCAGAAGTTTACGAGGCGGATCTGAGTAGGATCGGTGGCAAGACGCTGTACACCGATGGTGTATTCGTATGCTTTCCATGCATTGACGTCTTCGATATTATCATTTTCGGGGTTGGCAAGAGGACCGAAGATGCCGTCAAGGAATGTGGCCTCACCCACGTTCTCCCACGGTGTACGGGTGATCTTCAGATCATAGAAGAAGTCAAGGGTTCCTAAGAATTCTGATGTCTCGATGTCTTTTCCGATGACGCCGAGGAAACAGTCCTGCGGGGTGTTGAATCCTTCACCATTGAAGGTCAGGTTGTAAGTGGGATTGGCTGACAGTACGAAATAACCGTTTGCGTCAAACGTAAGAACGGCGTAAGCGACCATGATCTCAGTGCCGTCCTGAAGTTTTATAGTATCTAAATCTTCGGGCTCGAGGGCGAGGAGGCCGGTTTCAGGATCATATTCGCCATAGATGGGAAAGTCTCCGCAGAATCCGGTCACTTCCAGCAGACCGTCTACGAATTCAGCAACGGTGATGTTGTCTTTCCATGTGGCCATACTTTCGCCGGATTCATCAAAGCTGACAAACTCGATGTCGTACATGTCGCAAACATCAGCGGCAGCAGCGGCTACTTTGTGAGTGCTCTTTGCTTCGGGGAGTGTGAAAGCGGTTTCGAGAGCTTTGAATTCGGCAGTGGTCTTGAGTTGGTGCTTAGGCGTAAACGTGGCCGTCTTGTGGAGCGAGGGAGCGGCATTTACTCCGAGCGCTGCAACGGCAAGCACAGAAAGGAACGAGTAAAGTTTTTTCATAAAAAACAAAAGTTTTTAAGTGAATGTGTCAGACAGGCGTCAGACGTACTTTTAGTGATTGTTCGGCAAAGATAGTGCATTAATTTTGGAGATGCAAACTTTTGACACTGTTTTTTGTGTTTTATAACATAAAAATCCTACTTCTTGATTTTTGGGTGTCAAAATGACACCTCTCCATACCTCGGAGGGGTTAAAAAAAAGGGACTGCAGTTTACAGGGCTGCAGTTCCTTGTTGCGGTGTCGCGGGCGATGGCGGTTCTTACCTTGCGGCTTCGACGAGGGCTTTGGTGTCGCGGGCGATGGTGAGTTCTTCGTCGGTGGGGATGACCACGACTTTGACGCGCGAGTCAGCAGTGGAGATGACGGTTTCGGTTCCGCGGGTGGCGGCGTTGACATCCGCGTCGATTTCGACACCCATGAATCCGAGGGTGCGGCACACGTCGGCGCGGAATCCTGACTGGTTCTCGCCCACGCCACCGGTGAATACGATGATGTCGGCGCCGTTCATCTCGGCTGCGTATGCGCCTATGTACTTGGTGGTGCGCAGCTCGTACATGTCAAGAGCGAGACGGGCGCGCTCGTTGCCTTCGGCTATCGCGGCTTCGATTTCGCGCATGTCGTTGCTGATGCCGCTCACGCCGAGGACTCCGCCGTCCTTGTTGATGATCTTCTGAAGCTCGTCGGCGCTGAGGTGGTGCTTGTTCATCAGGAATGTAAGTGCACCGGGGTCGACGTCGCCCGAGCGAGTACCCATCATCAGACCTTCGGTGGGGGTGAGTCCCATCGAAGTGTCAATGCACTTTCCGCCGTCGACTGCTGCCATGGAGGCACCGTTGCCGATGTGGCATGTGATGATGCGCTGCTTGCTGATGTCCACTCCGAGGAATTCGCACACGCGCCGGCTGACGTAGCGGTGGCTTGTGCCGTGGAATCCGTAGCGGCGGACGCCGTCCTCGGCATAGAAGCGGTAGGGGAGGGCGTACATATATGCCTTGGCCGGCATGGTCTGGTGGAAGGCAGTGTCGAATACGCCTACCTGGGGCACGTCGGGCATCAGGGCGGTGATGGCTTCGATGCCGGTCATGTTGGCCGGGTTGTGGAGGGGCGCTATGTCGTAGCATTCGCGGATTTTGGCCTTGACGGCATCGTCGATGATGACGCTTTGGCTGAATTTCTCTCCGCCGTGCACCACGCGGTGTCCTACGGCATCGATTTCGCTATAGCTGCGGATGCAGCCTTCGTTGCTGTCGGTGAGGATATTGAGGATGGCCTTTACGGCTGCGTTATGGTCGATGAGGCCGAGTTCGAGGATGGCTTTGGAGCCGTCGGCACGCTTGTACTTGAGGAATCCGCCGGGGAGGCCGATTTTCTCGACGCCGCCTTCGGCCAGAGTGGTGTCCTGATCGCCGTTGAGGTCGATGAATTTGTATTTGACAGAGCTGCTGCCTGAGTTGAGAACGAGTATTTTCATAATTCGGTATAGTGAAGGTTACGGTTCAGAGTCCCTTCAGGCCAATGGCCTGGTTGCAGGTGATGATTATGGTCTTGTATATGTCCTCGGGGAAGCATCCGCGCGACAGGTCGTTGACGGGAGCTGCGAGTCCCTGAAGGACTGGTCCTACGGCCTGCACGCCACCGAGGCGCTGCACGAGCTTGTAGGCTATGTTGCCTACTTCGAGGCTTGGGAATACGAGTACGTTGGCGCGTCCGCTCAGGGGGCTGTTGGGGGCTTTGCTTGCCGCTACCGACGGGACGATGGCTGCGTCGGCCTGAAGCTCGCCGTCGAGGATGAGTGAGGGGTCCAAGGCGCGGGCTATCTCGGTGGCTTCGATGACTTTGTCTACTGCGGGGCTTTTGGCCGAGCCTTTGGTGGAGAACGACAGCAGTGCCACGCGCGGCTTGATGCCTGCGATGTCGCGAGCTGTGCGGGCTGCCGATACGGCTATCTGGGCCAGCTGTGCGGCATCGGGGTCGGGCACGACGGCGCAGTCTGCGAATATCAGGATGCCGTCAGTTCCGAAAGGCGAATCTTCGGGAAGGCGCATCACGAATGCGCCTGCCACCACGCTGATGGCGGGGACGGTCTTTATCACCGGGAAAGCGGCGCGGAGGACATTGCATGTG
>CAMWZB010000153.1 GCA_947178655.1 uncultured Porphyromonadaceae bacterium | reverse complement strand
ATCATGTTGTCGGTGATGTAGCGGGGTAGAGTGACTGTCGCTCCGCAAGTCCCGAACGCCAGTGTTGCCGCTGCAATCAGTGCAAAATTGTGTTTCTGCATATGTGAAGAATATTTCATAGTATCTTTGTCGCATAACAAAATTACTCACATTTGCGTCAGCTCACCTGTAGAAACAGACCAATTTATGCAACAAATGCGTCCGGAGGGCCTCGAAACGTTAAAATTCATGTTTTTTGGATTGAATATATTAGAAGACATATATATGCAGAAGTGTAAATTTGCACAGCAAAACAAAAATCTATTATTATGAAAATACCTGTAAGCAAATCGGGACTTGTCATGGCTGCGGCAATGCTCGTCTGGGCATCAGGTGCGTCGGCATCATCGCGACTGTGGTACGATACGCCTGCTGACGACTGGATGAAGGCTGTGCCACTGGGCAACGGACGAATAGGAGCCATGGTATATGGCGGAGACAAATGCGAGCGTATAGCTCTGAATGAAATCAGCCTGTGGTCGGGGTGCCATGACGCTACAAGCAACGACCTGTGCGGACGAGAGGCTCTCGACGAGATGCGCGGACACTTCTTCTCCGGAAATATCGACAAAGGTAATGAACTCGGTGAAAAATATCTTACCGGTCGTATGACTTCATTCGGCACTCACGTTCCGCTCGGCGATATGACCATCGAGGTAGAGAACCCTTCAGAGGGTATAAAGGACTACGTGCGAGCACTCAGCCTCGATGATGCCACCGCTACGGTGAGCTACAGGTCAGGCACGACTACATTCACACGTGAGTATATAGCAGATTATCCTGACGACGTGCTTGCCATGCGTTTTACTGCTGACAGCCGCAAGGCCATGACGGCGACCATCGGTTTCGAGCTTCTTCAGGACGCACAGGTCAAGGCGTCGGGCGATGACCTTACTCTCCGAGGCAAAGTCTCATTCCCGCTTCATGGTCCCGGCGGCGTGAATTTCTACGGCAAGCTGCGCGTCATCCCTAATGGCGGTATGGTCGAGGACAATGGCGATCGGCTTCGTGTGGTCGGCGCCGATTCGTTCGATGTCATCTTCGACCTTCGCACCGATTATGCCGGAGACAACTACGCGGCACTGTGCGATGTCACCGTCGACAAGGCCGCTGCAAAAGGCTATGCCGTCATGCGCAAGTCGCATGTGGCCGACTATCGCAGACTCTATGACCGGATGACTATCAACCTCGGAGGCCCTTCGGGCGATGCAATCCCCACGGATAAGCGCTTGAAAGCTATCTCCGAAGGCAAGAGCGACCCCGGATTTGACGCGCTCTTCTTCCAGTACGGGCGGTATATGCTGATTTCGTCCTCTCGCAAGACGGCCATGCCGCTGTGCGCCAACCTTCAGGGTATCTGGAACGACAACCGCGCCTGCAATATGCCATGGACATGCGACTATCATCTGGATGAGAACATACAGCAGAACTACTGGTCTGCCAACCGGGCCAACCTCGCCGAATGCAACGAGCCGCTTTTCGCATATCTCGGACTCCTTGCCGATCATGGGCGCGACACGGCCATGAAGATGTACGGCAGCCGGGGCTGGGTGGCACACACCGTATGCAATGCCTGGGGATATACAGCACCCGGCTGGGGAGTGAGCTGGGGTATGAATGTGACCGGTGGCGCATGGCTTGCCACACATCTGTGGAGTCACTACAGATATACGGCTGACAAACGCTATCTCCGTGATACAGCCTATCCCATACTCCGAGGAGCCGCGCTTTTCTTCAGCGACTACATGTCAGAGGATCCGTCGACCGGTCACTTGATGACGGGTCCGAGCATTTCGCCTGAGAACGGCTATAGCCACGACGGCAAGCACTACAGCCTGTCGATGATGCCTACCATAGACCGTGTCATGGTGTATGACCTCTACGATGCCTGCATCCGGTCAGCCGACATTCTCGGTATAGATGATGAGTTCACCGCTCGTCTGCGCCGCGACATCAAGCGTCTTCCGCCGCTGGAGGTCGGTCGCGACGGACTTCTGAAGGAGTGGCCGGGCGACGTTCGCCGCAGCGACCCTTCGCACCGCCACAGTTCGCATGTGCTTTCACTTTTCCCTCTTGACCACGTGTCGGTCGAACGTCAGCCCGAACTTGCCCGGGCTTGCCGGAAGTCGCTTGAGAGCCAGACGAGTGACCCGGCCTGGGAGGACACCGAGTGGAGCACGGCAAACATGCTCTGCTTCTACGCCCGCCTCAAGGACGCCGATGCTGCGCACGGATGGCTTCAGAATCTCTTCCGCCGCTTCATGCGCGAGAATCTGATGACTGTGTCTCCTGCGGGTGTGGCCATGGCCGAGGAGGATATATTCAGTTTCGATGCCACTGAAGGCGGAGTCGCCGGCATCTGTGAGATGCTGTTGCAGTGCCATGAAGGCTACCTCGACATACTCCCGGCTCTTCCGGCGCAGTGGCGCACAGGCAGTGTCAAGGGGCTCTGCGCTTATGACGGTCTTGAGGTCGACATAGCCTGGAAGAACGGCAAAGCTACTTCGGCTGTCGTCAAGGCTACCGGCAAGGACTGTTCTGTGAAAGTGAAAGGCTTTGACGAACCGTTCGTCATCGCCAAAGGAGAATCCGTAAATCTTAAGTTCTAATGATGAATACTCGAATAAAAGCTATGATTTTTGCCGCGGCAGTGGCCGCCGGCATATGTGCTGATGCCGAAGTGTGCCGCCGGGATATAAACGACGGCTGGCGCTTCCGACAGGGCCGCTCGGAGATATGGTATCCGGCCACCGTCCCGGGTACGGTGCATACTGACCTTATTGACAACGAGATAATCGAGGACCCATTCTTCCGGCTGAACGAGCGCGGAGTGCAGTGGGTGGATAAAGAGGACTGGATGTACGAGACCATGCTCTTTCCTACGGCCGACGAGCTCTCCGCCGCTAATCAGGAACTTGTCTTCCTTGGACTGGATACATATGCCGATGTATACCTCAACGGTGCGCCGCTTCTGAACGCCGACAATATGCACCGCACGTGGCGCGTCAACGTCAAGGGCCGTCTCAAGGAAGGCCCGAACAAACTCGAAGTATACTTCCATTCGCCCATCAAGGTGGACCTTCCCAAGTGCGACATGTACGACTACGGATTCAATACCGGTCCCGACCAATCGCAGAATGGCGGCATCTTCGATAAGCTTGTGAGTATCTTTGCACGGAAAGCCGGCTATCACTACGGCTGGGACTGGGGGCCGCGTCTGGTGACGTCGGGCATATGGCGTCCGATTGTGCTCGAGACATGGACCGGTCCTAAAATCAGTGATGTGCAGGTGGTGCAGGACAAAGTGAACGCATCGCGTGCCGACCTCCGGCTTGTAGCGGAGATTATCGCTGATGTTGACGATGGTGCCGCAAAGCTCGAGTTCACGGCCGACGGCAAGCCTCTTGCATCGAAGACTGTGGCTCTCAAGAAAGGACTGAACCGCATCGAGGTCCCCGCGACTGTCAGGAAGCCCCGTCTGTGGTGGCCCAATGGTCTTGGCGAACCTTATCTCTATGACTTCACGACCACTGTGAGCACCGGCGGCGCGACAGACTCCGAGTCGAAAGAAATCGGTCTGCGCTCTATAAAGCTGCATAATGAAAAGGACGCTTACGGGCATAACCTCTATTTCGAGCTCAATGGCAAGCCGGTGTTCATGAA
>CAMWZB010000152.1 GCA_947178655.1 uncultured Porphyromonadaceae bacterium | reverse complement strand
CTGTCGGCGCTTTGTTGACCTGCCTTGTCATGCGGGTGTATTATCTGCTGCAGGGCGAGAAGTTCCTGCCGACTCTGCTGAAACTTACCGCACTGTGTGCCGCGTCGTTTGTGCTGCCGCTACTGTGGTATCTCGGCGCTCTCGCTCAGGGAGGCGAGGGTTTCGCCGAACTGATGTACGAAGAGAATCTCGGACGCCTGACCGGGACTATGAGCTACGGAAGCCATGTGCATCCGTTCTGGTACAATTTCCTGACACTTTTGTCGGGAATGGCACCCTGGACCTTGCTCGGACTGCTGGCATTGACCGTGGCGCGGCGTTTCAGTTACAGACCCTTCAAGCCGGCCGGTCTGTTCTGCGCCTGCAGTTTTGTGCTGGTACTGCTCTTTTACTGTATCCCCGAAAGCAAGCGCAGTGTATACCTCCTGCCGCTGTATCCGGCCATGGCATATGCTGTGACCTGCATGATATTCAGTCTTGAAAAAAGCCGCGTGCTGAAAGCCTATGTCTGGATACTTGCCATAGTGTCGGCTCTGTTGCCTATGGCAGTGCTGCTCCTTCGTGGCGGAGTTATTAGCGCCGGACGCCTGCGGCTATGGCCTGCCGAATGGTGGATGTGGCCGCTGCTGTTCCTGCCTTTGGCGGTCGCCCTGCTGTGGATGGCCGACAGGCGCCACACGGTAAGATATGCCGTGGGGCTGCCTCTGGCGATAGCCGTAAGCACATTGGCCGTGTATCAGCCAATGGCTCTCCGGCCGAACAGCGATAGGCAGTTCCTGCCACAGCTTGTCGATGCCCCCGAGGTAAGATCGTATGACAATCCGTCGGATGTACGCTATTTCACTCTCAACTTCTATCTCGCCGACCGCATACGCCCCATTTCCGACAGCGCCGCGCTCGACAGTCTGCCTCAAGGCAGTGTCGTGATATATACATTCGAGGCCGACAGTGCGGCATTTCCTAAGTCGTACACGTTCAGGCATCTGAGCGACCGTGCGAGCGATTACAGGCGAGAACTCCGGATTGCGGTAAAGTCTAAATAAGCATCAACAAAAGTTAATATCATTAAAAATGGTTGAATATTTCAAAATATTAGGTTAACTTTGTATCGCAAACGAAATGAAGCTACAGACGAATTAATACGCGTCTAAAAGAATTTGAAAGAATTGAAGTAAAGCAACAACAATTAATAAGTGAATCATAGGTTAGAGATGCAACAGCTCGTGAGGGTAGTTGCATTTTTTTTATTGATAAAAAATTATTAATTTTGCGGCATGAATCCAGACTCGGTAAAACGTAAAATCAGAGTGATTGTGAATCCGGTTTCCGGCACGCGCTCCAAGCGCGGTGTGGCCGACCTGATTGAACGCAGTCTGCTGGATAGCGGCTACGATGTGGAGGTCTGCTATACCACCTGCCGGGGTGACGCCACCCGTCTGGCCCGTGAGGCGGTGGCTATGGACTGCTACGGTGTTTTAGCCGTAGGCGGCGACGGTACTGTCAATGAGACTGCCGTGGCGCTCTGCGGCTCACGGACGGCGCTCGGCATTATACCGCTCGGCAGCGGCAACGGTCTTGCGCGTCACGTGGGCATACCCATGGATGTGAAGGCGGCGCTCAGGGTAATACGCCGCGATGCTGTCAGAGCCTGTGATTATGCCACGGCCAACGACACACCCTTCTTCTGCACCTGCGGTTTCGGATTCGATGCAGCGGTCACACACCGTTTCTCAAGAAAGAAGAGGCGGGGGCTGATGACATATCTGCAGAGCACGCTTGAGGAATTCAAGAGCTACCAATGCGAGAACTACCGTATTACAGTCGACGGATATGAAGAATTCGAGCAGGATGCCTTTGTGGTGGCCTGCTGCAATGCCTCGCAGTACGGAAACAACGCCTTTATAGCTCCGCGGGCTTCGATTACCGACGGACTGCTCGACCTTACGGTGATACATGAAGGTCATCCATTGTCGAAAGTGCTTGTGGGAGTGGAGATGATGACCGGTCTCATAGGCCGCAACGCCATGATAGACACCCTGCGTGCGCGGAGAGTGAGGATAGAGCGCGGCAGTGCCGGCCCGGCGCATCTCGACGGAGAGCCGGTGGAAATGCCGGCGTCCATCGATGTGCGTATCGTTCCGGGAGGGCTGAATATGTTTGTCAACGACCGTAAATCGCGCTTCCGCCCGCTGCTTTCGGCTCTGTACAAGCCCTTGGAAGAGTTCGCAAGCCGGGTGCGTTCGACGTTGAGCTGAGTTTTTGCTGGAACCCCGTTCCCCACATTAGACCCCGGCTCTAATCAAGCGACAGCTTCAGGCTGCTGATGAGTTCGGCAAGCGCCTCTGATTTTCCCACCATATATTCGTAGACCTGGCGCTCGGTCCATACCGACGGGCTGTCGGGAGAAACCGTCACGTTGACACTAAGCTCGAAGTGGTCGTTCTCGAGCCGGTCGCGCATCCATTTATGAAGAACGTCGAGATGCTGGAACACCGAGTTTGCCATCACGCCTTCCTCTGCCTCGATGGAATAGACTGCGCCGCCGGTGTTTGTCGGCGTGGATTTGCGCATCGTGGCCACAAGAAAGCGTTCGGTCGGGTGCGAATCGATATACTCCGACCATAGGCGATGTACATCATCGGAAGTGAAAGTCTTGTCGCGCAGGGCGACTTCGGTTTTCGGCGCAGTCTCCTGTCTGACGCTATGTCGCAGCGACAGGCCGGGTCCCGGGATGCCGGGTCCGAAGCGAGGCGGGCTGACGCGTGGCGCGGAGTGAGTGGTGGCAGCAGCCGGAGCTGCCTGCTGGACTCTGTGTTCCGCCTTGGCGTCAGTTGTCCGGGCTGCCTGCAAGGTTTGTGCGTCCGGAAGGGGAGTAGCCCCTCCCGGCGCCACAGTGGCCGCAATAGGGTCAAGCCCCTTGCTGTAGGCCTTAGGCAAGGGGCTGAGTAGTTGGCATAGTCTGATCAGCGCCAGTTCGACCAGCAGCTGCTTGTTGCTTGAGGCACGGTAGTTGAGATCGACATCATTCAGAAGGTCTATGGCGCCGTAAAGCCATTGGGGAGCTACAGACTGCGCTCTCTGAGCCATTTCGTTTCTAATTTCATCGGTAGCCTCAAGAAGTGGCAGAGTGGCCGGATTCTGGGCAACCATGATATCGCGCAAGTACTGGGCCAGACCGTTGACAAAGAACAGGGAGTCGAATCCCTTGTCGCGCACTTCCTGATATATCAGCAGGGCTTCCGGCAGATTTCTGGAGTTGAAGGCATCGAGCAGTCTGTTGTATGTCGTCGAATCGAGTACGTTCAGGTTGTCGATGGCTGCCTGATAGCTGATGTCGCCTTTTGCCGAAGCCGCCACCTGGTCGAAAATCGACAGGGCGTCGCGCATGGCGCCGTCGGCCTTGCGGGCGATGACGTTCAGAGCAGCCTTGTCAGCCTTGTAGCCTTCCTGAGCGGCTACATAAGCCAGATGGTCGACCATGTCGCTGATGGAAATACGGTTGAAATCGTAAATCTGGCAGCGCGACAGAATCGTAGGAATGATTTTGTGCTTCTCGGTAGTGGCAAGAATGAAAATCACATAGGACGGCGGTTCTTCCAGGGTTTTCAGAAAAGCGTTGAAGGCCGCGTTCGACAGCATGTGTACCTCATCGATGATAAACACGCGGTATTTGCCTGCGGTAGGAGGCACCTGCACTTGGTCGACGATGTTCTTTATGT
>CAMWZB010000151.1 GCA_947178655.1 uncultured Porphyromonadaceae bacterium | reverse complement strand
TCCATGTTCTCGGGGTTGAAGTGTCCGGTCTGAGCGATTTCGCGGGCAGAACGCATGAGGTCGGATTTGCTGAAGAGGTCGCCCGGCCTTACGCGGAGCTCGCGGCGTATCACTTTTTCGTAGAGTCGGTCGTTGCCGTTTATGACGACATTGTTGATTCGGGCCTGAGGGCCTTCCATCATTCGCATTTCGAGAGACACGGAGTCGCCCGACACCTCACGTTCGATGGGGACGAGGTTGTAGAAGAGGTATCCTTTGTCCATGTAGAGGTTTGCGACGGCGTCTTCGTCTTCGGTGAGCCGCTTGTTCATGAGCTTCTGGTTGTAGACGTCGCCGGGTTTCATGTCGAGGTATGTGTCAAGGATTTCGTTGGGGTATATTGTGTTGCCTACCCACTTGATGTCCTTGATGTAGTATTTGTTTCCTTCTTCGAGATTGATGTATACGTCGACTTTGTTGTCGTCGTATGCCACGACGCTGTCCGAAAGGATGCGTGCGTCGCGGAAGCCTTTCTCGTTGTATTTCTCGAGGATTCGGTTCAGGTCGTCCTGATAGTCGCTTTCGACGAATTTTTTCTGAGAGAAGATCTTGAGGAGGTCGTTCTTCTCGTTGGTTTTTTTCATCGTGCGCTTGAGAGTGCGGTCTGAGAGGACTTCGTTTCCGTCGATGTATATCTTGTGTACCTTGACTTTGCTGTGCTTGTCGACGTTGATGTCGACGATGACTTCGTTTTCGTGCGAGAGGTCCTCGTGGAGGTCGATGCGTACAGTGGCGTTGCCGAATCCTTTGTCTTTATAGTACTTGGACACGATGGCTTCGGCGCGGTTGACGATGTTGCGCGTGATCTGGTTGCCTTTGACGAGGTTCAGCCGTTCCTGAAGGTCTTTGATTTCGCCTTTTTTTGCGCCGGTGTACTTGACCGAGCCGATGCGCGGCTGGGTGCGGAGGACAATCTTGAGCCATGCTTTGTCACCGACAGTCTTGACCAGTTCGATGCGTGCCTGTGCGAACAGAGTCTGTCGCATGAGCCTTTTGACCGCGTTGGTGATGTCATCGCCGGGTATCTGGACCTTGTCGCCGACTTTGAGGTCGGCGTATCCGAGGATGAGAAAGTCGTCGTAGTTCGGTGCGCCCTCGATCTCGATGCCTGCTATTTCGTAGGTTGAAGGCATGGCCGTATAGAGCACGGGCGGATTGTATATTGTATCGTTCGGAGTCTGCGCGACGGCTGAAGGGGCCAGGGCGGCGAAAATAGAGGACAGGAACAATACAAGGAATATGTTAGAGCGCATAATCTATAGATGAACAGTCTTTTGCGTTATTTTTTTCGGATTGGATTTTCACGTTTGGCACTTGGATGTAGAGGGCGGACGCTGTGGTCAGGATGATTCTTCGACCTGTTCGCCGGTGAGGCCGAAGCGTCGCTGGCGGGTCTGATACCGCGCGATGTCAGCTCTGAAGTCATCGGCGGTGTAGTCGGGCCAGTATGTCGGAGTGACAATCAGTTCGGTGTATGCTATCTGGTAGAGGAGGAAGTTGCTTATTCTGAAGTCGCCGCCTGTGCGGATGAGGAGATCGGGGTCTGGCATGTCAGCGGTTGTGAGTGTGGCTGATATGGTGCTTTCGTCGATGTCGGCGGGGTCCAGCAGTCCGTCGGCTGCGCGTCGTGCTATCGAGCGGACAGCTTCGACGATCTCCCATCGGGCCGAGTAGCTCAGTGCGAGCACGAGAGTGAGTCCGGTGCAGTGCGAAGTGTCGTCGATGCATCGGCCGAGTCGTGTGCGTGCATGGTCGGGGAGTCTGCCGAGGTTGCCGATGGCTGTGAGGCGGACGTTGTTCTTTATCAGGTCGGGGGTCTCACGTTCGATAGCGGTGACAATGAGGGTCATCAGGGCGTCGACTTCTTCCTTGGGACGGTTCCAGTTCTCGGTTGAGAAGGTGTACAGGGTGAGAAATCCGATGCCGAGCCGCGACGCTTCTTCGGTGATCCGTCTGACGGTCTTTACGCCTTCGACGTGGCCGGCCGAGCGGTCGAAGCCGCGCGCGGTGGCCCATCGTCCGTTGCCGTCCATGATGATGGCAACGTGTCGTGGCAAACGCCTTGGATCGATGATATCGTGAGAACTCATATTAAATTTGAAGGGAGATTATTAGTCGACATAGTGACAGGTCTCGCATCGCTTCCCGAACTCATAGGTGATGCCTACGGTGAGTCGCGAGAACCAGTCGGTATTTTTGTAGAATGCGGTTTCGATCCGGTTGAGGTCGGCCAGGTCGGCACCGTCGATATGGTCGCTGAATGTCTTGGTCATGGAGAATTCGACTCCAAGGTTCCATCGCTCGGCGAGTTTGAATTTCAGTCCGAAGGCCATCGGGATGACGGGAGTGACTGAGGTGTTGCCTCCGGACGATGCCATGGCGCAGCCGAATCCGACGGCGATGTATGGAGTCCATCGCCGGAGTCGCTTGTAGGTCTCTCCGATGCCGTAGGGGAAGAAGTTGAACTCGCCTCTTGCCGACAGGTCATAGACTTGTGAGGTGAAGGAGTAAGCCGCCCCGTCGGGGATGTAGTCAGTCATTCCGGAGGTGTCGCCTTTGAGACCGAATGTGGAGAACACGCCTCTTATGGCCCATCGTGTGTCGCCGATGTAGCGGAATGTGAGTTCTCCGTCGAATCCGGGCTTTGCGAATATGTTGGCACTGTTGGCGTCGCCTATGTATCCGCTCATGCCCAAGCTCACACCGCCGTCGAACTTGTACGGGGCGGACTGGGCATGCGCCGCGAGTGCGCACAGCGATATGGCGGCCGCTGCTGCGGCGCGCCGGATAGCCGGTCCGAAGGAGGTGTGGATGGTCATCTGCCGGGATTTGTCAGATAATGGGTTTGAAAGTGAAGCGGTTCAGTGTCGCCCTCCATATCTGCGGGCAAAGCGATCCGTCGGGGTTGACGCCGCCGAATGTGTATATGAAGGGGCTGTCCCACGTTGTGACGGGCTCGGTGGCGCGGCTCATGGGAGTGCCTTGGAATATGGCTGTGGCCGGAATCCTGTACGACAGGGGGATGTCGGACCACATGGTCGACGAGCGGGCGTGTCCAAGTGTCTTTTCGAAGACGAATGCCTGTGCGCTGTGGCGTGCGGCGATGTAGTGGGGCAGCTGCAGTGTCTGAGAGGCTTTTTCCCATTTGATGCCGTAGTTGTCGGATACGTATACGGTGTCGTTGTTGACTTTTCCGTCAGTGCCTCCGTAGGCCAGAAGTATGGAGTAGGGGTCGACCTGATATGCGGTCGATTTGAGGAATGCGAAGAAGGGGACGAGTGTCATGTCGCGGAATCCGTACTTGACCGGTGTGGTTGAGAGCCGGGCCCATGCCGAGCCGTCGAAAGCCCATGTGTCGCCGCTGAGGGTGCCGTCGGCGCGGGTGCCGCCGACGAAGAGCATCTGCGGGCTGTCGCTGAATGGGAACTCGAATGTGACAGCCTGAGATGTGCCGCTGACGGGCATGCCTTCGGGGAGTGCCATGTCGGCTCCGGCGGGATGGCGTCCGATTTTCCAGGAGCCTGAGGCTGCGTCGCGGAATGAACCGATGACGATGTCGCCGTATGTGCCGTAAATATGATGCCACTTCGGTCCTGCGGCAGTCCAGGTGCGGCCTTCGTCGGTCGAGGTGAGGAGGCTGCCGTCTGCGGCGAGGATGTGAAGCGCGCGGTCGGATGCGGTGAACGAGCCGACGT
>CAMWZB010000150.1 GCA_947178655.1 uncultured Porphyromonadaceae bacterium | reverse complement strand
GAATCCCGCTGATTTAGTGGCACTTATCGACGCCATAATCCTCGCGAAATTCTCCCCCGAGCAGCGTCGGAAAGAGTACGCATACATCGCCGCACTCCAAGATTATGCTATAAAACATATTGAGAGCCCCGATTCTTCCCTCCAAAAATTTATCGCCGCCTACACCTCAAACCAAAACAAGTGGGCCATACTCGCCTCTTCCGACCTTAATGCCGTGGAAATCATGACAGTACACAAGTCGAAAGGCCTCGAGCGCGACTGCGTGCACATACCGTTTGCCGACTGGAACCTCAAACACAGCGACATCAAACTGTGGCTCGACACATCGTGTCTGACAGGATTCGAAGACGGCACGGTGCCTCCGGGACTCTACGTGAAAGTAAGCTCGAAATCAGCCCTGCGGGACGCTTCTATATCGCCGTTCGCCGGGACAATCGAAGAGTACGAGCGACTCGAACTGATTGACAATCTCAATACGGCCTACGTGGCCTTCACTCGCGCAGCACGCGAACTGATAGTGTATTCGGAATGCAAGAATATAGGCAAGCTGCTTAAAGACGCCGTGACTCAGGCGCCGACATCTGACGAACTTGCAGATGACGCCCGCATCGATCTCAGCGCGCACTACGATGAAGCGACGGATACTCTGACCATAGGCTACCCTACGACAAAGGAAGAAAAGAAAAAGGAGGAGACGAAAGACAAGAAGCCGGACAAGACAGAGATTCAGGCCGGCGAATACCCTGTACTGTTCCGCAACGACACCCGCGAACTGGTCTCGATAGACGATGCTTTCGCCACGCATCTCGACATCGGGGGTGAAGAAATGAAGGAAATCACCGATTCGGCCAAGCCGGACAAGACTGTGGACCCTCGCATGGCCGAAGCGGCCGAACGCGGCACCGCACTGCATGAGATACTTGCGCTGACTCCGACATACGACCGTCTCAAGGACGCTGTGGAGCGTTTTGCCGGATATAAGGGGATTGGAGATGATGAAGCGGCCGAATGTCTCAAGGTGCTGTCAGAAGCCATCAGCCACGGTGGCGGACAGGTTGCCGGCTGGTTCGATTCATCGAACAGAATATACACCGAACGGTCAATCTATGTATCCGCCGAGAAAAAGTCGTTCAGACCTGACCGCATAGTGTTCTATCCCGACGGACGCGTATCAATCGTGGACTATAAGTTCACGTCGGAAGCACGCCCCGAACACTTCTCGCAGGTCGAGAATTATATTGACCTGATGCGGCGACTTGGATATGACTCCGTGGAGGGCTACCTGTGGTATCCGCTGCAAGGCACGGTCAAACGCGTATGACTGTGCTAAGAGTTCGGCTTGTGGCGGCTGACGTTGCGGAGAAGACCGGCGAGTTTGGCCCTCTTGACTGCGGAACCTTTGAAGATGCGTGAAAAGTCGGACTGAGTCATCCCCCGGATGTCATCAGGGGTGAGAGCGATGACCTCCGGACGGCTCCGGAAGTCGTCAAGGCGCACTACCGGGCCTGACGGTCGTCCTTCAGGACAGACGTAGCGGCAGATATCGCAGCCATAGATGCGCGACGGAAGCATCAGTCCGGCAGGAAGCTCGCCACGATGCTCGATGGTGAGATACGACAGACAGCGCGAGGCATCGAGGCCTCCTGTGCCGTCAAGCGCCTGCTGAGGGCATGCCCGCTGACAAGCGCCGCACTGACAGCATGTGCGGTCCTCGAAAGAGACATCAGGCTCAAGTTCGCCTGTCCAGAGAATTTCAGCAAGAAATACGGCAGAGCCGACTTCAGGCACGATAAGCTGATTGTTAAGACCGATATACCCTACTCCGGCACGCGTGGCCCAGAATCGCTCGCGCAACGGAGCCGTGTCGACACATATGCGCGTTCCCGGGCTGATGCCGTCGAGGTATGCCGCCACCGGAGCGAGAGCACGCCTGAGCACATCATGGTAGTCAGAGCCTGCGGCATAGTCGGCGAATAGCCCTGACGATGAATCACCGTAAAAAAAAGCACAAGACAATAGAGTCCGGGCATTCTCAAGCAACATCGACGGATTGCGCCTTATGTCGGAGTAATTCTCCATATAAGCCATCGAGCCATGGCGTCCGGCCGCAATCCAGTCGTCATATAGAGCAGCTATACCGTCAGGCACAGGGGCTATACGGGCGAAGCCGGCGGCGCAAGCCCCGGCTTCGTAACAGAGTTGTCTTATGTGCTCACGGATATCTTCCATCACATGCGAAGCACATCGAATTCGTAGCCTTGTTCAATAAGCCACTCTATGGCCCGCGGCAGAGCATACATCATGTTCTTCTGAGCCTTGAGAGAGTCGTGAAAAACTATGATGGAACCGTTTCGCGCATAGCGGCGGACATTCTCGAACACCCGTTCTCCGTCGAGACGCCTGGCATAGTCACGGGTGACAAGGTCATACATGATGAGATTGTACTTCTCCTTGAGGATTCGCGCCTGCTTCCAGCGGATGAGTCCGTGAGGAGGACGGAAGAGAGAGCTCTCGATGAGCTTGTCGGCCTCATAGACATCGCAAATGTAGCGTCGGGCCGACGACTTGCGGCCTTGCAGATGGTGCATGGTGTGGTTGCCATAGGAGTGTCCGCGACGACGCACCTCCTCGAACACCTCGGGATAGCGGCGGACGTTGTCGCCCACCATGAAGAACGTGGCTTTGATGCCGTAGCGGTCAAGGGTATCGAGCACCCAAGGAGTCACCTCCGGGATGGGCCCGTCATCAAAGGTGAGGTATACGACCGGCTTTCCTCCCCGTTTTTTGATACGCCATATACCTTCAGGGAAGAGAAGCCGGTAGAGAAGCGGAGGCCGTTCGATGAACATGCTGCTGTCAGTTGATGAGGCTGTTCCACTGAGCGGCTGTGTAGCCGTACTTCTGCATGAGTTCACGCGCGAGCGCATCGCTCTGTATTCCGGCATCCTGACACGCTTTCAGGACCACGAGAGCCTCCTTGACAAGAGGCGACTCTGCGGAGTCGGCTTTCGCTGCTTCGGCAGCGAGTTCGTCATATGTGTACGGATTGACGAAAAGGAGCGGCGTGAGATGCAGATCGCTTTCGAGCGACATATATGCCAATGCTGCCTTCAGATCGGCCTTTTCGGGATTTGTGATAAGGTCGGGCATGGCGGCGAATATGGCGGCACGGTTCTGAATGGCCAGCGCCTCGCCAAGATACTGGAGGGCGTAGGTATCGGAGCGTCCAAGCTGCGCGAGAGTGTAGGGGTCGAGAGTCGAAGCGTACTTGATGAGCTGCGCGTATCGGTCGGCCTCGGCGGCCGACAGGCGTGCAGCAGCCTCGAGGTCGGCTACGCGTCCGTATTGGGCATAGAGCTGCAGATATGTGCGTGCGAAGTACAGTGCGAGCATACCGTCGCTGAGGACCACATCCTCGGGCAGTTTCTCCTCGAGGAGATTGAGAAGCTGTCGGGCCATATCGGCCTGCGTCTGCGGCTCTTCAAGACCCTTGGCTGCAGCTACGGCGCGGCTTTCGGGTGTAGCCGGAGCCTCCGGGACTTCCATCAGATCCTCGACGATGGTGTATACACCCGAGCGCATGGACGATACCATGCGCCGGACTGTCTCGTCGAGATAGAGTCCGCTTGCGTCGGGAGCGTCCAGGCCTCCCCAGCGGAACTCTCCGACGACATTGCGGTATGCTTTCTGGGCGGTCGGGCTGTAGGACGGCGAACGGAAGGGAGGCACCTCATATGCCAGACCAGTGGCGCCGAGCATAGGTGGC
>CAMWZB010000149.1 GCA_947178655.1 uncultured Porphyromonadaceae bacterium | reverse complement strand
CATGGTCCTGCTCGTCCCAGAGGATGTAGTCTTCACGTCCTGTCAGAGTCGAGACCACGCCGAGGTTCACGCCGAAGCCGGTGGAGTATATCATGACGTCTTCTTTGCCGATGTATTCCGCCAGCCTTACCTCGAGCTTCTTGTGCAGGTCGAGAGTGCCGTTGAGGAAGGGCGAGCCGGCGCATCCGGTGCCGTACTTTCGAGTGGCCTCGATGGCGGCTTCCTTGATGCGGGGGTCGTTGACAAGACCGCTGTAGCAGTTCGAACCGAACATCAGCACCCTGCGGCCATCGATGACCACTTCGGGATCCTGCTCCGACGATATGGCACGGAAATATGGATAGATACCTGCGGCTTTTGCTTCCTGAGGAGTGGTATATTTTGATAACTTGGCCTGTAAGAGATTCATTTGGATAATGATAACAGTTGGTTATTTATGTATATGATTCTGACCGCCGCGAAGCAGATTCAGATGACCGTCGTCGGTTTTTCTTCGCTACAGCACGGCAAAATTACAAAAAAAATCTATAATATCAGCCTCATTGGCTTTTTTTAAGTCTCTGAAAAGTGTCAGCAGCTTCAGCAGCTGCGGTCATCGGTCCCGGGAGATGCTCCGCTGTATCGTCAGGCACCGTGCCGTGGCGCATCGCCTTGAACGCTCATTCGTACGGCAACTATCTGTCAAACTATCTGTCAAGCAGAAAAGATTTGCACATTCGGCATATTATTGCTATCTTTGCAGCGCAGTAGTTTCCCCTTTTGCTGTATCAATAACTTCTGTAAGCCAACTGCCTGGCATTGACATGCTGAGCATAGAGCCTTAATGTAAAGAATGATATGAAAAATCGCATCACCAAGGCATTTGCAAAATCTTCCCTAATCCGCAACTTTGTGGCGCAACCCTCTCCCAAGTGGATGGTCCTTCTTGCCGATCTCATCATCATCGCCTTCAGTTGTACCATAACTCTTTCTTTCGGCATCGAATCCTATCGAGGCGAAGGTCCTGTCTTTGCACCTGTGACGAAGGCGCTCATCGAGTTCATGACCTATGCTGTTCTGGCGCTGTGTCTGGGTACCCACCGTTATATCATCCGCCTTTCGGTGATTGAGGATACGTACCGTCTTGTGCTCCTGATATTGTCGGCTACGGTAGTGCTCGGCACCATATCATTCGCCACCTTCTTCACAGCGGGCTTCTTCTATTTCAGTCTGTGGAATATATTTGTAATCGGCATGATTTCGTTCACGCTGATGCTTCTGATGCGTCTGAGCATCAAATACCTCTATCTGCATTTCTCCGGACACACCGAGAACAAGCGCCGTGTCATCGTGCTCGGCTCGGCCATCAACTCGTTCTTCCTCGCCTCGGCGCTGAAGGGTGAGTTCGAAGGCGCGTTCGATCCGGTGGCGCTTCTGAGTCTCTCGCCCAAGCGCATCGACAGCAAGGTGAACGGTATTCCCGTGATTCCATTCAATCCCGATGAAGTCAAGGAAGTGTTCGACTTCTACAAGTGTGATACCCTTCTGTTCCTCTCCACCCAGCTTGAGCTCATGCGCAGCGGTCAGGCCGACGTGTTCATGAGCAACGGCATCAAGCTCCTGATGCTCAATCAGGTCGAGGAGTTCGATGTCAACAGCAAGGATATGCCCAAACTCTCCTCTCACGTGCAGAACATCCGCATCGAGGATCTGCTCGGCCGCGAGCCTATCAAAACAGACAATCAGGTGGTCAGCCGGGTTCTCCGCGGTCAGACCATCATGATTACGGGCGCCGCGGGCTCTATCGGCAGCGAGATTGTCCGTCAGGTGGCAGCGCTCAATGCCTCGGACATAGTGCTGTTCGACCAGGCCGAGACTCCCATGCACGACATGCAGCTCGAGCTTGAGAGCACTTTCCCCGAGATGAAGATACATCTGTTCATCGGCGATGTGGTGAACCGCGACCGTGTTGAGCACGCGTTCAAGAAGTACCGTCCGCGGTATGTGTTCCATGCGGCTGCCTACAAGCACGTGCCCATGATGGAGCGCAATCCTGTGGAGGCCATCATGACCAACGTGTTCGGCACCAAGAACGTTGCCGACCTCTCCATCAAGTACGGCGTCGAGAAGTTCGTCATGGTATCCACTGACAAGGCCGTGAACCCTACCAACGTCATGGGCTGCTCCAAGCGCATCGCCGAGATATATGTGCAGAGTCTGTACTTCCATCAGCGCAAGATGTCGGACCGTCCCTCCACGCGCTTCATCACCACGCGCTTCGGCAACGTGCTCGGCTCCAACGGCTCTGTGATTCCGCTCTTCCGCCGTCAGATAGAGCAGGGCGGTCCCGTGACGATCACGCACCGCGACATCATCCGCTACTTCATGACTATCCCCGAGGCCTGCTCGCTTGTGCTTGAGGCCGGTACGATGGGCCAGGGCGGTGAGATATTTGTATTCGACATGGGCCAGCCTGTCAGAATCTGGGATCTTGCCACCCGCATGATATCACTCTCAGGCCTCCGTCCCGGCGACGACATCGAAATCGTCGAGACAGGTCTGCGCCCGGGCGAGAAACTCTACGAAGAGCTTCTCAATGAGAAAGAGCACACCATAGCCACGCACCACAAGAAAATCATGATAGCCCGCGTCCGCATCTATGACTACAACGACGTGCTGACGCATCTCGACCGCCTGCATGCGGCTGTAGAGAATGGCGGTGGCCACGACATAGTCGTAGAGATGAAGCACATGGTGCCCGAATACAAGTCGAACAACTCCATATGGCAGTCTGTCGACACTGAGATCAACGCGTCGCACGACGATGCTGACGATATGCACGAAATCGACGTGAATCCCTGTGCGTTCTCTTCGGCTGTGGCTGACTGACCGTTTATATCAATTATCACAAAAATGAAGAAAGTCATTCTCTGTGCCATGTCGGCGCTCCTTCTCGGAGTCTCGTCGGCGTCGGCGTTCGATCCCCGCGACCTTTTCGGAAACAAGAATTCGGGAAGTGGCGAAAGCACTGAGAGCACATCCGGCTCGGGTTCGGGCATTTTAGGTGCCATCGGCGACTTTGTGAACAATATCACGGCAAACGATCGCTTCTCGGTCGATGATATCGTGGGCACCTGGAACTATACTTCTCCTTCGGTGTCGTTCAAGAGCGAGAACGCTCTTCAGAACATCGGCGGAGCTGCCGCTGCCACCGCAGTGGAGGACAAGCTGGCTCCCTACTACAAGCGCCTCGGCTTCACCAACACGACGCTCACTGTCGACGAGGAGCACAACTTCGTCATGAAGCTCGGACTCCTCCAGCTCCAGGGCACGATTGAGAAGGACGAAGAGAATCATCTGGTGTTCACCTTCAGTGCCTTCCGCTCGGTCAAGCTCGGTAGTGTGCAGGCCAATGCCACCAAGTCGGGCAACAAGCTCAACCTCACTTTCGAGGCCACCAAGCTGATTCAGATTCTGAACAAGCTCTCCGGCGTGCTGAACAGTACGGCTCTGAAGACGCTCACGGCTCTTCTGAACTCATATGACGACATCTACATCGGCTTCAAGATGGAACTTGCCCGTTGAGGCTGCCATCAGGCCCTGATAAGAACAGCGACGGCGACCGTGTCTCCATGTTAAAGGAGCGGTCGCCGTCGCTGTTGTGTGTCAGGCTGTCAGCCTTCGGGGCGGGGCATCAGCTGTTGGCCTCGGCGTCGGGAGCTATGAGCTTGTAGCCCTTGCCGTGGATGTTGATGATTTCGATGGAGGGGTCGTCTTTGAGATGCTTGCGGAGTTTGGTGATGTATACGTCC
>CAMWZB010000148.1 GCA_947178655.1 uncultured Porphyromonadaceae bacterium | reverse complement strand
GCTCCACGATATAGGCAAGGTGCCCGACGAAGAGCCCGAACTGCCCCACGCACTCCTGGGCATGAAGCTCGCCGAGAAGTATAAGGAGAAGCCCGAAATCTGCAACGCCATCGGCGCCCATCACGACGAAGTAGAGCAGACTTCGCTTCTTGCTCCTATAGTGCAGGTATGCGACGCCATCTCGGGCGCGCGTCCCGGTGCTCGCCGTGAGATTGTAGAGGCATATATCAAGCGACTCAATGACCTCGAGCAGCTCGCCATGAGTTATCCCGGAGTCATCAAGACATACGCCATCCAGGCCGGACGCGAACTCCGCGTCATCGTAGGTGCCGACAAGATTGACGACGCCGAGACCGAAAAACTCTCGTCGGAGATCGCCCGTCGCATCCAGGATGAGATGACCTATCCCGGACAGGTCAAAATCACCGTCATCCGCGAAACCCGTTCGGTCAGCTTCGCCAAATAAGCCATGGCCCATCGTAACAAGCAAGATAACAGAGGCCCTCGTACGGACTCTTCCGCGAAACTTCCGCCCGAGGCATCGCCTGCCGAAGCCGGAGCTGAGTCGCCGGACGCTGCAGGTGCAGCCGAAGTGGCAGAAGCGGTTGAGACGGACCGGAAGACCGGTGATGCCGAAAGCTCAGAGGCTTCAGCCAATGAACTCGGAGGCGAGCGCCGCGCATGCCGCCGCCGTGTCGACGACGTCCCTGACGACTGTCGCGGACGCAAACTGCACAGCGTCGACTGGCTCGAGGACATCCCCGGCGGACTGGCTCACAGCGAGTACGTCGAGGTCCAGTTCAAGAACACCCGCAAAGGATATTATCGCAACTGCACCAATCTTCCTCTCATTATAGGCGACATGGTGGCCGTCGAGGCCGCTCCCGGTCATGACATAGGCCGGGTGAGTCTCACCGGAGCCTTGGCCGAACTGCGTATGCGGCGCTCGATGGGGCGCAGCGCAGCCTCTTCAGAGGTGCGTCGTGTGTTCCGCAAGGCCAAGCCTGCCGACATGGAGAAGTACGAGGAGGCCCGTGCCAGAGAGGACGACACCATGATACGCGCGCGGCGCATAGCCGAGAGCCTTCAGCTGAATATGAAGATAGGCGATGTCGAGTATCAGGGCGACGGCAACAAAGCCATTTTCTACTATATCGCCGACGAGCGTGTCGACTTCCGTCAGCTCATCAAGGTGCTTGCCGAGACATTCAAGGTGCGCATCGAGATGAAGCAGATCGGGGCACGTCAGGAGGCCGGAAGAATAGGCGGCATCGGCCCTTGCGGACGTCCGCTGTGCTGCTCCCTGTGGATGACCAACTTCGTGTCGGTGGCCACCAGCGCAGCCCGATACCAGGACATATCACTCAATCCGCAGAAACTCGCCGGACAGTGCGCCAAACTCAAGTGCTGCCTTAATTTCGAGGTGGACGCCTATGTGGAGGCATCTCGCAAGATGCCGCCACGGGATGCCGTCCTCGAGACTGCCGACAACACTTACTATCACTTCAAGAGCGATATTTTCAATCGTCTTGTGACATACTCCACCGACCGCTCTATGGCGGCTAATCTGGTCACCATAAGCGCCGACAGGGTATTCGAGGTCATATCTCTCAACAAGGCCGGCGAGAAGCCGCTGTCGCTCACTCCCGATGCCGACCAGAAGCCCAAGGCGCGTTCGGAGTTCGGGGATATCCTCGGAGAGGACGACGATCTCGCTCGCTTCGACAAGAAAAAGAAGAAGAAAAAGAAACCATCCGGACAGAAGCCTCAGCAAGGTGCGGACGAAAGGAAAAAAGGCCGTCCTGACGGAGCGAAGCCTCAGGGCGAACAGCGTCCTCCCAAGCAGAAGCAGCGTCCTGCACGCCAGCCTCAGGACAGAGCCCCCGAAGGAGCCGCTCAGGCCCCGAGGGCACAGGGCGCCGACGGAGTGGCACAGCGAAAAAAGAAGAACCGGCCCAAGCCTCCGGGTCCAAAGCCTGAATGATGAATACACGTTTCTTGAAATATCGTCTCGCGGCGGCCGCGACAGTACTTGCTGTCGTGGCCGCTACGACCGCGTGCGGCATCACCGGCTCGCGCGGCAACGGCGACGACAACTATTTCAGCGACTTCCATACATTTGCAGCCTCCGAGTGGAACTATGCGGAGCCGGTCGTGTTCAAGGTCGACACCTTGCGCGACAGCATCGCCCGCGGAGGCGACCTGCTCCTCTCTGTCCGCCATACCGACGGCTACCGTTACGGTAATCTCTGGCTTGAACTGTCCTATCCTGTCAACGACAGCGTCATGCACGTCGACACGCTCGACATCATCCTTGCCGATGACTATGGCCGATGGCTCGGACACGGAGTGGGACCGTCGGTGCAGCTGTCCGACACTGTAGCACGTGGCGTCGACATCGCGCAAGGGATGGAGATAAAGCTACGCCACATCATGCGTCTCGACACTCTGACGAACATAGAGCAGGTCGGAATTGTTTTTCTTCCGAAATTCTGAAACGAATGACTAAAGACTCCGGACAGCACTTTGACAGCTTGTTGTTTGATATGGACGGCACCCTGTGGGATGCCGTTGACAGCTATTGCACCGTGTGGAACGCCGCCATTGACCGCGTCTGCCCTCAGGTGGAACGAATCGGCTATGACAGGATGTCCCGCCTGATGGGCATGCCGCTCAAGGAGATTTTTGAGCACATCGTCGGGCCGGGCTGCGACTATGATACATTCATGGCCGAACTTTTCCGGCAGGAGAAAGCCCTCATGCCGCGTCTGGGAGGACGCCTCTATCCCGGTGTACGTGACACACTGACGGAACTTGCGCGCTCGCACAGCCTCTTCATGGTCAGCAACTGCACCGCCGACGGTCTGCCTGTATTTCTTGAGTACACAGGTCTCCGGCCTCTCTTCACTGATACTATCTCCTATGGAGAGAACGGGCAGGAGAAGAATCACAATATCGCCCTGCTGGTGCGTCGCCACGGACTGAAGGCACCTCTCTACATAGGTGATACTGCCGGGGACTGCCGGTGCTCGCATGCGGCCGGAGTGCCGTTTGCTTGGGCAAGCTATGGATTCGGCACCGGTGTCACTGATGCCGACTACACTCTTGGCTGTATTTCGGATCTGTTAAAAATTGCTGGAATATGAAAGAATCAAAGCACAACTGCAGCATCGATTTGCTCGGACGCGACGAGCAGGCGCGCCGTATCGGCCCGATAAAAGATGCCATGCGCGATGCCGGAATCAGGCACTGTCTCATATACGATAACGCCAACATCTACTATCTCACCGGACGGGTGTTCCGTGGATATGTATATATAAATGTCGACACAGAGTCGGCCATCTACTTCGTCCGCCGGCCCAACCATCTCACAGCCGGAGCAGAGGAGGGTGCCCTGCACTATATCCGCAAGCCTGAGGAGATTCGTCAGGCCCTTGAGAAATCCGGCATATGCCCTGATGCACCCATAGGCCTCGAGCTTGGTAAGAACTCCTACTCGGATGTGATGCGTCTGGCTGCCATATTCGGAGGTCAGACAGCCGATGTCACTGCCGTCATGCGTGCGCGCCGAGCCGTCAAGACCGAGACCGAGATTGACTCTATCCGCCGCTCCGGTGTGCGTCAGTCGCTTGTCTACGAGCGCATCCCGCACCTCTACCGTGAGGGCATGACGGACATCGAGTTTCAGATTGAGATAGAGCGAGCCTCGCGTCTGGCCGGTTGTCTCGGACAGTTCCGTGTCAGCGGCACCGATATGGAGCTTTTTATGGGCAATGTACTCACGGGAGAGAATGCAGACTGTCCGTCGCCCTACGATTTCGCCATGG
>CAMWZB010000147.1 GCA_947178655.1 uncultured Porphyromonadaceae bacterium | reverse complement strand
GCGACATCGAGACCCTCCAGGAGGGCCAGATCATCACCGCCCGCCGTCTCCGCGACGAGAACTCGCTCCTGAAGCAGCGTGACCTCAAGCTCGTCATCGTTCGCGATGCCCAGCCCGCAACCTCCGAGCAGATACTTCAGGGTATCACACGTTCGGCTCTCCAGACTTCGAGCTTCATCTCGGCCGCATCCTTCCAGGAAACGACCAAGGTGCTCAACGAAGCCGCCATCCAGGGCAAGGTCGATCCTCTCGAGGGCATGAAGGAGAACGTCATCTGCGGTCATCTCATCCCCGCAGGTACAGGTCTCCGCGAATACGACAACCTCGTTGTCGGCAGCCGCGACGAGAGCGACGAAGTTCTCTACACTCCCGCCAGACATCACGCCGAGATTATCAACGACTGATAGTCACCTGACGGCGACGTAACACAGCAAAAGGCGGATTCCCTGACCGGGAGTCCGCCTTTTGCTGTGTGGTGTGCCGCACGAGTCAGTCCCGTGCGGAGCAGGTCACAGTATATCTCCTAACATCATCATCGCTTTAGCCGAGGCGCGGTCTATGACGGCCTCGCGGTCGCCGCTGAAGTGATGCACCTCCGCGACGGTCACGGCCGGTGTCGAGGCGGCAATCCATACAGTCCCGACAGGTTTGTCAGGGCTGCCTCCTCCCGGACCGGCTATGCCCGAGGTGGCTACGGAGCAGTCCGCTCCCGTGGCGCGGCGCACCCCTTCGGCCATCTGCCGCACCACAGTCTCGCTGACTGCTCCGTGAGCTGACAGATCGTCGGCAGATACGCCTAAAACTTCAGTCTTGACTTCGTTAGCATACGACACCACTCCGCCCAGCATCGTGTCAGAGCAGCCCGGAACGGCGGTGATGAGGTGAGCTATGTTGCCGCCCGTGCAGCTTTCGGCTGTGGCAAGTGTATAGCCGCGGCGTCTGAGCTTGTGCAGCAGAATCTCTGCCGGAGACAGTTTCGACCGGCCGGCAAGGTATGGCCCGACGGCAGCCTCGAGACGCGTGCACAGGGCCTCCGTCTCGTCGAGCGGGCATTGAGCGTCGAGCCGCAGCACTATCTCTCCCGGCGAAGGCAGATATGCCAGTCCGACTCCTTCAGGCAGGCTGTCCTCGAAGTCGGACAGCCGTTCGGCCAGGCCGGACTCGGTGATGCCCGTCACGGTGAATTCGCGGTGGTACACCGTAGCTCCTTCGCCGAAGCGTGCGTGCACCTCTGCTGCCACTTCGGGAAGCATGCCGCGCGTCTCGAAGGGAACGCCCGGCATGGCTGCCAGCACCTTCCCGTCTTTCTCGAACCACATCACGGGCGCCGTGCCGAGGCGGTTCTGTATCACCCTGCACGTCGACGGCACAAGAGCCTGCCGGCGCGTGAGTTCGTTCATCGTCAGACCACGTTCGGCGAAGATGCGCTCTACGTTGGCGGCCACTGAGTCATCATGCACCAGAGTGCCGCCGAATATGTCAGTCATCACAGCCTTGGTGATGTCGTCGCGGGTCGGGCCGAGTCCGCCCGTAGTGACCGTGAGCGTGCTTTCGGCCATCGAGTCGGCGATGGCCCGGCGTATGTCATCGGCGTTGTCGCCTACGGTGCGTATGCCGGCCACCGTCCAGCCCTGTTCGCCGAGTGTTCGTGCGATCAGTCCCGAATTGGTGTCAGTGACGCGACCCAGCAGGATTTCGTCTCCGATTATCACGATCGACAGTCTCATATCTCTATGCGTGCGTAAGGCGCCGACTCATAGGAGCAGTACTGCTTGTCGAGATACTTGAAGTAGCCGGCCATGGCGACCATGGCGGCGTTGTCAGTGGTGAACTTGCGCTGGGGGATGAACGCCTCAAGCCCGTTCTTCCGGCAGAACTCGGCCACGGCGGCTCTTACGCCGGAGTTGGCCGATACGCCTCCGCCTATGGCCACGGCGCGCACGCCGGTCTGCTTTACGGCCTTGGCGAGTTTGTCGAGGAGGATGTCGATGATTGTGGCCTGAAGAGATGCCGCGAGGTCGGCGCGGTTGGTCTCGATGAAGTCAGGGTCGGCTTTCAGACCGTCGCGCAGCGTGTAGAGAAACGAAGTCTTGAGTCCGCTGAAGCTGTAGTCCAGCCCCGGAATGTGGGGCTTGGCGAACTTGAAGCGCTTCGGGTCGCCCTCGGCGGCCAGACGGTCGATGTGAGGGCCGCCGGGGTAGGGCAGTCCCATCACCTTGGCGCACTTGTCGAATGCCTCGCCTGCGGCGTCGTCGATGGTGCGGCCCAGTATCTCCATGTCGTTGTAGTTTCTGACGAGTATCAGCTGCGAGTTGCCGCCCGATATGAGCAGACACAGGAACGGGAAGTCCGGCACCCGGTCATCGGCATTTTCCTTCACGAAGTGCGACAGCACATGTCCGTGCAGATGGTTCACATCTATGATGGGTATGCGCATACCGAGCGACATGCCCTTGGCGAAACTTGTTCCCACCAGCAGCGACCCTATCAGACCGGGGCCGCGGGTGAAGGCTATGGCCGATATATCGCGGCGGTCAAGCCCGGCACGCCGTATGGCGGCGTCCACCACGGGCACTATGTTCTGCTGATGGGCGCGCGATGCCAGCTCGGGCACCACGCCGCCGTATTCCTCGTGTACTTGCTGCGACGCTATGACGTTGCTCAGCAGTATGCCGTCGCTGATGACGGCCGCGCTGGTGTCGTCGCACGATGATTCTATTCCCAGTATGTTTATTGCCATAAGTCTAAAATACGAATGCCAGCCCTACAGAAGCGAAAGCCGACGGATAGTCCTTGATGAACGCGTAGCTGCCTTCAGCCGCGATTTTGAGCGACGGGCGACAGTAGTATTCAACGCCGCAGCCGGCATTGATGCCGAACCGGTTGATGTGAGTCGACACATCATTCATCGTCTCTTCGTCGATGCCGTGACGGCCCCATGATAAATATGTCGGGCCGACGAAAGGATACACCGCCCATCTCGACGTGCTCAGGCGTATGGGGAACTGCACATCCAGATTCACCCGAAGGCCGTCAAGATCGTCGTGCCTGAATATTATCCCGATTTCGGGAGCCAGGCGCACCACCCTGCTCAGGGTGTACTGGAAGCATATGTCAGCCGATACGCTGTTGTTCCGGCTGACGTAGCCTATGCTCGGGCCGAAAGACTTTTCATGTCGCGTCGTCTGAGCCGACGTCTGGCTCAGGGTGCTTGCCGCCATGACAAGAGTGAGCGCTGTGAGTATATGTTTCATGTCGTGTGTGCTGGGCTGTTTTTGATTCTGCAAAGATAGCTGATTTCAGGAGAAGCCAATCAGATTTTTGAGTGTTTTTTATAAAATTTTTTGTGAAAGGACTGAGACAATCCTGAGCCTGTCCGCTTTCTAACGCCTTGGTGACGTAAATTGTTGTTCCTTAAGGAAAAATATGTTGCCGTTTCGGCCACGAGCGGTTGTAAAATACATGATGATTGCCTGTTGTGGTTAAGAATTAAGGTCATTAATTAAGTTATTTTTACGATTTTATGTTGTAAAACATTATAATTAAATTTCTTCAGTCATAAATATTAACTAATTTTGTCACCGGAAACAGAGGTGCTCACCTCACGAGATAACTCCAATAGCTATAATAAAACACTCAATGCCTTTTGCCGGGAACAGGTCGGCTTCAAATTGTAGGTCTGAAACCGTCCCGGATATAACTAACATTTTACTTATGAGAAAACATCTGTATCTGACTTTGCTTCTGCTGGCCGGTGGTGCTTCTTTCGGAAGTCTTCCCGTCTATGGCGATCCGGTGCCCCAGCAAAGCCAAGCGAGCGCTGTCATCC
>CAMWZB010000146.1 GCA_947178655.1 uncultured Porphyromonadaceae bacterium | reverse complement strand
CGGCATCCTGGAGGTTGTCTCTTAGTTCGGCACAATACACCGCAGCGGGGGCAGGCACTGACACATCCAAGGCCCCGCGAGTGTCCTTGGTGTTGCGAGTATATACGAGAATATTGCTGCTGTTCACACCACGGATGAGGCGGTTGGGACCGTCCTGATGACGCACCGACACCTTAAGCCCCGGCACTTCCGGACGCGTCTTGCCCGTGTTCGGGAACAGCGTGGCCGAGTTGTCCCGATAGTTGAACGCGAAAAGTCCGCCACCGTAGGGCCACACGACATCCTCGATTTCCCATTGAGCGAGCGGTCCGGCATCGCTGAGCGAGCCTTCGATTTCTATAGCGCCTGTAATACGTGTGATGCCCTTGGACTTGAGCGCACGCACAATCCGATCGGCAAAACCGAGATTGTTCTTGAAGGAATTACTCTCAAGTGTAGGGTCAGCCACGGCGCGCACCACAAGGTCGCCCGACCATGTGCCCGACGGCCCCATAGATCCGCGAAGCACCACAGGGGTGGAGAAGCAGCTGTCGGGATTGAGCACTGACAGTGCCGAGGCTGTCGTGATGACTTTCATCACCGACGCCGGCGTCAGCGAGAGCCCGGAATTATGGTCCACAATGACCTCTCCGGTCTTGATATTCTTGATATAAACACCGACAGAAGTCGCTTCCTCGCCGTCAAAATCGAGGCACTGCCCTACTGCCGTACGGATACACGCCACCGCAGCTACGACGAGAAGTATATATTTAAGTTTCATTTTATAATCTATATTTGATTTTTTTGACAGGGCGAAATTAGCAATTTTTTATGATTTAAAGCATATCGTCAATATAAAAAAGCGAGTCCACGACGTTTTTTACGACGTTTTCACGACGTCCACTTACAGTTATAGACATAAATATATTGCGTATATTTGCAATCCGGCTGACGAAATGTTTTTTTCACACGGCCTCTAACTAATCGCAGCGAAAACAATTAATATAGTATGACCTTCAATACATACAACATGAATACTGACACCAACATCTGGCAGCCCGACATTCTCGGCGACGGATTCGAGATGACATATATGCCGCAGCCCGATGACTACAGCGGTCACGTACGCAGTACGTTGGTCAGACTCCGTGCGCATGACGACACACAAAAGGCCGTGCTGTACGTCCACGGATTCAGCGACTACTTTCTGCAAGACGAAATGGCACGGATGTTCGCCGGAGCGGGCTACAGTTTCTACGCCGTCGACCTCCGCAAATACGGTCGCTCGCTCCTGCCGGGACAGCGGATGTTCCAGGTCCGCGACCTGCACGAATACTTCGCCGACATCAATTCGGCCATAGACATCATGCAGACTGATGGTATCAGAGAAATCATACTTTTAGGACACTCCACCGGTGGCCTGACAACATCCCTGTACATGTCGGAGCACCCTTCGCCGCTTATCAAGGCGCTCATCCTCAACAGTCCCTTTCTGGCATGGAACCTTCCCCCGCTGCTGCGCAACGTGGCGATGCCCGTGGTGAGCGCGCTTGGCCGAATCATGCCCGATGTGCGTGTGCATCAGAAGCCCGACAGCGGATATGCCGAAACACTCGCAGCCGAACACGGCGGCGAGTGGCACTACCGCCGCGACTGGAAACCCGACATACTCCCCGACCCGGACATGGGATGGGTGCGCGCCATCCACACCGCACAGCAGCGCCTGCGCCACGGACACATAAGAGTCCCCGTTCTGCTCATGCACTCAGCAGAGTCAGTACACAAAGGCGACCCCAAAGCGAAATACTACCACGCCGACGCCATCCTTGACGTCAATGCCATCTCGCGGTACGGCCGCCGCCTCGCTGACAGTGTCACCGAAGTGGCATTCGCCGGCGGACTCCATGACCTCGTATTATCTCGGAAGAATATCCGTGAGAAGGTCTACAAAACCATGCTCGAATGGCTCAGGCAACAGAATCTGTAAGCTCCGCCGCTCAAAAACCACATGCCTACCGGCCAATGCGCGCCGTCGTCCCCCGGCCAGCTTGCAAAAAATCATTACCGGAAAAGCGCCGTATATCCTAAAAAATGTGTAACTTTGACAAAATTTTGAGTTTTTGTCAGGAGTGTCATCCGAAACCTCCGAACCGACGACACATAAAACAATGGAAAAACGACAACCTATTTTTCGGGTTATAACAGTGCTGCTTGCTCTGGTCTGCACCATGCATGTATGGGGCCAGGAGGAGTTCAAGCGCAAGATAGAACAGGTATCTTTCGTCCCACGCGGCGCATGGGCTGCCGGCGTGAGTGTCAGCTACTCACAATCCGATCAGGACAACTATCAGTTCCTAATCTTCGAGAACCTTGACGGCGACACATACTCATTCAAAGTCAGCCCGACTGTAATGTACTGCTTCCAGGACAACATGACCGCCGGAGGACGGTTTTCATACAACCGCCAGCGGACACGTCTCAACACCGCCGATGTGGTGCTCGGAGAAGGCACAAGCTATGATATCGACAACCTGTACAGCATCAGCCACAGCTACGTTGGCACCGCGCTCTTCCGCTACTACATCAGCCTTGGGCGCAGCACGCGGTTCGGGCTCTTCAACGAGGTCCAGCTACAGATGGGCGGCGGACAGTCAAAACTCGTCAGCGGAAGCGGAAACGACCTGACCGGCACCTATGAGCGCAACCTAACGTTCAACGTCGGCCTCGCTCCGGGCATGTGCGTATTCCTCACCAACTACTCTGCCATAGAGGTGAATGTGGGCGTACTCGGCTTCAACTACAACCACACCCGCTCTGTCACCGACCAGATATATATCGCCAACAGGCGCACTCAGCAGGCCAACTTCAAAATCAACCTGTTTTCAATCACATTCGGTGTAATGTTCTATATCTGACGTATCATGAAACAGGTCTTAAAACTTCTCGTGCTGCTCATCGCAGCCATAGTGGCGGCTCCACATGCCGAGGCTCAGACCATCGTGCGCAAAAAGAACGTCGTCCACTCCGATTCCGTCCGCAAAGTCATCATATCCGGAGACACCGTCCCGGTCATACTCCCCGAACGTAATTTCGGCCGTTTCGACCGTGGTCTGTACAACTATATATTTGCCCCCCGAGGCAAGTGGGGCTTCGGCATAACCGCATCGTTCGGCGAACTCCAGACCGAAGACATACAGGTACTGTCGATACTGAAGGACTTCGACTTCAAGGGCAAGATATATTCAATCAACCCCTCTGTGCAGTACTTCTTCACCAACAACCAGGCCATCGGCATGAAATTCAACTACAGCCGAGGCACGGCCGACCTCAACAACATGTCTTTCGACTTCGACGAAGACCTCAGTTTCTCCATAAAGGACGTCAGCTACTACCAGCAGAGTTTCGGATTCTCCACATTCTACCGCACATACATCGGACTCGACCAAGGCGGTCGCTTCAGCATATTCAACGATGTGGACCTCTCATTCGGCAGCGGCTCATCAAGATTCAAACGCCTCTACGCCGACCAGCCCAAGGACACACGGACTTCGAGCATACAGGGAGCTCTCAACTTCAGCCCCGGTGTGTGCGTGTTCATTCAGGAGAATGCGGCGTTCAACATCTCTTTCGGCGTATTCGGCCTGAAGTGGCGCAAAGAGCATCAGATCACCGACGGCATCGACGAAGGCTCCAGAGTCACATCCGGTGCCAATTTCCGCTTCAACATATTCAATATCAACTTCGGTCTAATGGTCGTCATCTGATATGAAACTCCGACTTAACTCTCAGCTACTGTGCCTGATATACATGGCATCCATATTCCTGACATGCGGATGCATACAGAACAATATCC